>SIHH01000007.1:0-3968 GCA_004299065.1 Phormidium sp. SL48-SHIP
GTCACTCGATGGTCAATCGCGATATCTATCCCCTATCCCCACTTACGCCCCCCTTGCGATTTTTCTGAGGAGATTCCCGTGACTAGCAGCCCTACACTCGAGCCAACCTTACAACAGGCGATCGCCCGCAGTCTCAAACGAAGTCTATCGGCCCAGGGTCAAATTGCCCTCCCAGCGGTCAAAGGCGCGTTAGACCCCTACGGACAACGGCTGAACCGCCTCTTCTCCCTTTTGGGAAAACCGCTATCGCCCTCGGAACTGGTCAAACTCTGCCAGCATCTGGCCCAACTCCTACAAAATCCCCCCGCCTCCTCAGATATTGTCCTCAGTTATGAACCGGCCCCGTCTCCTCGTCAGGGGTTGGTCTATCGTTTGGACCGTATTAAGAGTGAAACGCCTAGTCAAACCCTTCGCTGTCAGGGACAATTGGTGTTTCCCTGTATTCCTTGTCTCAGTCGCGATTATTTACAACAGTTGGCCAGCTTGTTCGCTCTACTGACTCATCCCCTCACGCAAACTCAGGCCGAGCAGTTACATCATCGTTTGCAGCAAGAACTCGACAGTGGCTTTCTCCTCTCTCCTCAAAGTCGCCTCTTGGTCAGTTATGCCAGTAATCCCCCCAGTCAGGGCGGCTTATCCTGTCAAATTTCCGTGGTGACGCGATCGCTCGCAGACCAATCTCAAACGATTCTCCGCCAAACCCCGAATTATTTACAGATGTTCGGCCCTCTCACCAAAGTTCTCGATGTCGCGCAATCCCTGTCTCCCCCCCTGTCTCCCCCCCTGTCTCCCCAAGACACCCCGATTCTCGTCGCCGGGGTGGGAACGGCACAATCGGCGTTACCCCTGGCCCAGCAAGGCTTTACCATTGATGCCCTTGATTTAGCTCCAGCGTTTGCTCAGCAGTTACGTCAGTGGACTCAAGAGCAGACTCTACCCATTACCGTCGTCTCGGAGGATATCCTCGACCCCTTGCTGACCCTCAAGTCTCAACAGTATCGTCTCGGGATTCTTACGGATGTGGCCCCTCGTCTGGCGGATGTGGACGCCTTGGAACAGCTTTTGGCGAAGGTGGCCCAAGCGTTGCAGCCTGGTGGAACGCTGTTAATCAATCTCTTTTTGGCGCCCGAAGAGTTGCCCAGTACGCCGTTGCTGGAGGAAACCGCTCGTGTGTTTAACTCAACTCTCTTCCGGCGATCGCAACTTCAGTCGCTCCTGAACCGCCTCCCCCTGACGCTCATTGATGAGGTTTCGGTGATGACCTATGAACGAGAGCATCGCCCTCAAGATGGCCTCAAACTCGATCCCTGGTATGTTCGCTGGGCGCAAGGACAACAGGTGTTTGCGATGGAGACTCCCCCCATGGAACTCCATTGGTTGACGTTACGGCGAGAGGAGACGGCTGAAGACTCTAATTCCCCCAATCCCCCTAATCCTCTGTTTTCGACGGTGGACGCGGAGTTTTAGCAACTAATGCACTATATCTTTATTGGTGGCGCACCTCGGACGGGAACGACTCTCCTCAATAGTCTCCTCTGTCGTGATGCGACTACGAATCCCCTGATTGCTGAGGCCAGTTATCTGGCCTACCTCGTCTCAACCTACAGCCGAGGTAAACGGGTTTTGCGGGTTGAGGGAAATGCCTATTTTGATGATCTCCAGGATTATGCCAATTTCTCTCGCCCTTGGTTGATGGCGTTTCTGGAGAAAACGGCTCAACGCTATCCCCAGGCCCAAAATTTGGTGTTGAAGTCCCCGGAACTGACAAAATATTTTCCGGATTTGTTTGAGTTAGTGCCTCAGGCCCAGTTTTTGATGGCGTTGCGAGATCCTTGTGATGCGATCGTCTCTCTGATGGATGTCCGTGATAAGCTCAAGCAGACTCGGGATAACCCCACCTTAGTCAAAATCCTGGAGCGAGGAGATGTCAAGGCGTTGGCTGAGTTGTTCTGTGACTATTATCGCCCCTGTCAGCGTTACAAGGATGCTCAGTTTTGGCAGCAAACTCGTTATGTTCGCTATGAAGGCTTGGTTCAGCATCCTCAGGCGGCTTTGCGTCAGCTCGAAGCCTTCACCCGACTGCATTTGAGTCAGATGAATCTTCATCAGCCCTGGCGTACGGAGTTGGACTTTGCACAACTCCCCCAACGGTATCGCCCTTGGTGGTCTACTCCTCTCTACGGTCATGGGGTTTCTAGTGCCAGTGTGGGCCGCTATCGTCAGGTTCTCTCTCCTGAACAGGTGGCTCTGATTCGTCAAGTCTGTCAGCCTCTGGGACTGTTTGATGAGTGACTCCCTCAAGAAGAGTCTCGCTGAAACAAGAGTCTCGGGCTGGATATCGGGAAAAATAAAACTTTGCAGCTTAGATGTTTGGACCCGCGCCGCCCGCACCGGGGCAGCGGAGTCCTTGTCATTCATCTAATCTGAGTCAATATCTGATTGAATTCAGGCTGGATTAGACAATGAACTCTATTTGATACTCAGTATAGGAAGTTTTCGGGAGGTTGTCAACCCCTGACCTCGTTTTTTTTGTAACGTTATGATACAGCCTTCATTGACGTAACTTTAGCCAATTGAACCAGGACATTCCGATTATTTTGCGGTGCGAACCTTAGCGAGATATTGACTAAAGAACGGCAATCCTCCGAGAGCGGGGAGGAAATAACGGGACGTACAGAGCAGCCCTAAAGCGGCGCCAACATTGGCATCGAAGAAGGGCTGATAAAAGAGAATCAGGGCAGCATCACGAGTGCCGACTCCGGCGAAGGTCAGGGGAAGCAATCCGGCAAAGATAGCCAGGGGAGCCAGGGCGAGGTTTGCCATAAAGGGAACCGTAGCTCGTAGAGCAAAAATAAAGAACCAAATCTGCATCAGGTGAAGAAACCAGATGAAAATTGAGATCGAGGCGATGATCACCAGTTGGCGCTTGTCTTGCCAAAAGTGATGGTGCATCTCCTCCCAGGAGATATGTAACTTTTCTAATGTCTTGCGTAGCTTGCTTGGGGCGATCGCCTTACTGCGTTGAAAAAACAGGTTAGCAAAAGACCGAGAGGCCAGAAGCAGGACTCCGAAGACTAAGCCGAACAGCACCATAGCGGTCATCGCCCAAAAGAGGAGATCCTTGTCAGGATAGAAGGCGAGACCAAAGACACACCAAAGAAACAGAGAGAGTAAATCTGAGGCTTTTTCAAAGACCACCAAAGAGAAGGCCAGGGAGCCAGGGAGATAGCCGCGATCGCGAATAAAATAGGCCTTCGCCAGTTCCCCCATCTTCGAGGGCAACACCATATTTAAGACACTCGCCGATAAGGTGAGTTTTGTAGCTTCAGCAAGTGGAAAGGTTTGCTGGCGGGGCATTAACTGTTGGAGTCGCCAGGCCGTGGCCAGAGTCAGCGGGATGACCATACCCAAACTAATCGCCATCCAGAGGCGATCGCAATTTTGGAACACCTGAACCAACGCCGGTCGGTCGATTTGGGAATAAATGATCGCCAGGATCACTAAACTGACAACAATAGAGAGAAGTCGTTTCATGATGTGAAATTAACGAGGGGACTGGCTAAACTCTAGCGATCGCGAACCAACAGCAAAACACCCTTTTCAATCTCTCCGGAGCGTTCAACAGCCAACTGATTCTGCGAAAGCTGAAACTGAAACTCCGTTACATCTCCCGAATCCGGATTGCGAGCATAAATGGTTTGGCCGTCAACCGTATAGGTCCCTTCCAAATCACCAATGCGAATCGTTCCCTCCGAGGTTAACACCCAGACCAGGTCAGCCTGCTGAGCCGGCGGTAAGGTCGTCAAATCCATGGCTTGTCCTTGGGAGGGAATATAGGATTGAGGTTCCCACCGGCCGACGAGGGTTGCCGAATCCCTCAAAGGCTCAGCCTCCAGAGCCGGTTCTGGGGCGGAGTCTGGGGTGAGATCAGTAGCGTGTTGAGAGGGCGTCTCGGGGGGCGTCTCGGG
>SIHH01000007.1:4068-38969 GCA_004299065.1 Phormidium sp. SL48-SHIP
GGGCGTCTCGGGGGGCGTCTCGGGAGGAGTGGCAGGGATGGCCGTACTCCCCTCTTGCCATTGCGTCGAAGGCTGAGTCATCGTTGGCGAGGCCTTCGACGCCGAGAAAGGGGGCTGCTCCGAGGCCGACTCATGATCAGCACAGCCCCATAGTAGACTCACAGTGGTCAGGGCCAGAAAGGGAGATGAAAAGCGAAGCGTCATAGTGTCGGTGATGACCAAAAACTAGGGTTCAACAGACAGGACACCGGATTAAGGCTAGCCCGTCTGATAGCCATGTTGGCTGAGAAAATCCGGAGTAATCGGATCGAGAGAACGAGAAGGGTCCGGCTGGTGATGAGCCGTGGGGCGACCCTGAGCTAAAAAGGTTTCAACATATTTCCCTAAAATATCGCCTTCCAAGTTAACCCACTGTCCAGGGCTAAGGCGACTCAAGTTCGTTTCTTGATAGGTATGAGGAATCACGGCGACGCGAAACCAACGGCGTTGGCGATCGCACTGAGCAATGGTTAAGCTAATGCCATTAATGGCGATGCTGCCTTTGTCCACGAGATAAGGGGCAATGCGATCGCTCCATTGAGGCTCTTGTCGAGGAGGGGCCGTAAACGATATCTCCCAGGAATTACCGCTCATTTCAGCCGTTTCGAGACAGCCGACGCCATCGATATGGCCCGTCACAAAGTGGCCTCCAATTTTACTGCCCACCCGTAACGAGGCCTCCAAATTCACTGGGTGTCGTTGTTCCCAGGCTTGAGCCAAGGTGGTGCGATTGAGGGTCTCAGGAGAAACGGCCGCGACAAATCCCTGGGGTAAAATAGACTCAACAGTCAAACAGACCCCATCAACCGCAACACTATCTCCGAGGGCTAAATCATGGCTGATGGCCGGAGCCTTCCCACCAAGATAGTGGATTCGTAACTGACCATCACTAAAGCTATCAAGGGTGCCAAGGGCGGCAACAAGTCCGGTAAACACAGGGTATATCCTAAGTGAGACGATGTTTGAAACGATGTTTGAAACGATGTTCAAGACAATTTTGGGGACAGACTATCCCCAGGCTGTCAGTATTGTAGCGTCGGTATTATAACGTCGGTCTTCCTTGAGTTCCCCTCCGGAGCCTCTTGGCTCATCGTTTAGCCTGTTGACGGGACATCTTGATGGTGGGGAAACCTGTTTTGTCCCCGAGGTTGTGAATCGGCTCCCTGATGAAGTCATAGGATATCGTAAATCCTAAGAACTGTTTTCCCTTGTACCCGACCGTTTATCAAGAGGCTGGATTAATGATTGAGATGAAAATCGCTGGAATTGCCTTGGATGCAGCTACCCGCAGTCCAATTGTACTTCTGAGAGATGCCAGCGAGCGTCGCGCCCTGCCTATTTATATCTCCCAGGATCAGGCCCGTTCGATTATCAGTGCTATTGAACAACAAACCCCACCCCGTCCCATGACCCATGATTTGATGGTGAGTATCTTGGAGGCCTGGGAATTACGACTCGATCGCGTGATTGTTCATGCTCTCGAAGAGAATACGTTTTTTGCCGTCTTAAAGATGGTGAATGCCGATGGTAAGGTCAAAAAAGAGATCGATGCTCGTCCGAGTGATGCGATCGCCCTAGCATTGCGAACGGATGCCTCAATTTGGGTGATGGAGGAGGTGGTGGCTGATGCGTCGATTCCGGTGGATCAAGATGCTGATGAAGCTGAACGTCAGGCGTTCCGGGAGTTTTTGAATAATCTGAGTCCCCAAGAACTCATCAAACGAGCGGGCCAAGAGTTTAGCGACTCGTGACCTCCTCCCGACGCTGACCCGACAGGTACAGCGCGGGACTTAGGTTCTCGCGCCCTTATGAAGTTAACGTGGCAGAGGTTATGCAATATCGTCGATTTGGTCGTACCAACCTGCAACTGTCGGTGTTTTCCCTGGGAACCATGCGTTATTTGGCTTCAGAGGAGACAGCGATCGCCACAGTCCGCAAAGCCGTTGAGGCAGGCATCAATCACATTGAAACGGCCCGAGGCTATGGCAACAGTGAAGCCTATCTGGGGCGAGCCTTGCATCTGGGGTTAGGATGTCCCCGTGAGGCCTTGCATATCACCAGCAAACTACCGCCCACCTCAGATGGCCAGCAGATGGAACGCTGGATTGATGAATCGCTTGATCGCCTCGGTTGCGACACCCTCGATACGCTCGCGATTCATGGTCTGAATACGCCCCAACACTTAGCCAGTATCCAAGGTGAAAATGGCGGCTTAGCGGCGGCTGAACGAGCCAGGAAGGCGGGTAAAATTCGTCATTTAGGATTTTCCACCCACGGCGACCTGGACTTGATTTTAGAGGCAATGAGGACAGGGGCGTTTGAGTTTGTCAATTTGCATTATTACCTGTTTTTTCAGCGTCATCGGCCGGCGATCGCCCTAGCCGAAGCGTTAGACATGGGGGTGTTTATCATCTCTCCAGCGGATAAGGGCGGCCAGTTGCATCATCCCCCCGAGCGGTTGCGACAACTGTGTGAGCCGCTTTCTCCTTTAGGCTTGAACTACCGCTTTCTCTTAAGTGACCCTCGTGTGAGTACCCTCAGTGCGGGGCCAGCCACTCCTGAGGAACTCGATGGGATTTTAGCCTGGGGCGATCGCCTCGAACCGCTAACGGCAACGGAACAGGACTGTTTAGGGCGATTAGAGCAAGAATTTGAGCAGCGCTTAGGCAGCGATGCCTGTCGTCAGTGTTACGCCTGTTTACCCTGTCCCGAACAGATCCAGATTCCCGAAGTGTTGCGGCTGCGAAATCTCGCCGTAGCCTATGAGATGGAGTCGTTTGCCCAATACCGCTATCGTATGTTTGAAAATGCCGGTCATTGGTTTCCGGGCCGTCGCGGCAACCGTTGCCGCGATTGCGGGGATTGTCTACCGCGCTGTCCTGAACAGTTAGACATTCCCCGACTCTTACGAGATAGCCATGCTCGTTTGGCCCCCCGTGAAGGACGACGACTCTGGCAAGAGGATTGAGTTGGGGTCTAGTTGGGGGCCGCTCGTCGCTGTTGAGACCGTTGAGAGCGTTGGGACAATTGATTTTCATGCCAAACGCCTTCGGGGAGCCAAATCCCGCCATAGTTGTCGACGCGCTGGCGGCTCATATAATAGGTCCAAACTTCGCCGAGCGATCGCTGAGGGGATTGGGGGTCAAACACCTCAATTTCGAGGCGATTGTACTCGTTGTCTGAGGGGGGGCGATCGCCGATGAATCCTTCGAGTTGGTCGAGTTTGACGAAGGCCTGAGGACCGTCAAAGCCCAGGATCACCCCCATGACCCAGCCGGGTTCCTGGGTCATGGCTGGGTAGTTAAGACGGGGCAGATGATAGAGTCGTCCGGGGGCTAAGGCCGGACCGAGGACTTGTACGCGATCGCCGCAATAGGGACGATGAAACCGCTCTCCAGGCTGTAGCGTGCCATAGACAAATACTCGTACCATCATGGCTGTTAACTGTCCTCGTCGTTGAGGGGTAAGGTGCGAATTCGTTGCAGTTGTGACATGGCCCATTTAGCGGTTTCTCGAACCTCGGGGTCAGCATCATCGGTGCTATAACGGAGGACTTGACTGAGTTGGGCGATCGAATCATAAATACGAGTCAAATCGCGAATGGCATTTTTGCGAACCTCAGCACTATCGTCTTGTAGCGACACCATTAGGGCCTGTTTCATCGGGCGCAAATTGCGGGAACTAATTTCCGAGAGAACCGCCAAAATTGTACTACGTTCTTGAGAACTGGCATCGGTCAATAAGTCCACCAGGGGGGTAATGGCGCGGGAATCTCCCCGTTGTCCCAACTCCCAGATAGCTTTACGGCGTCGTTCGGGATCTGGATGTTGTAAGTCCAAGATCAGCGCCTCGACGATGCTCATACGAGGCAGTCGGGTTAGGGCGCTACTGCTGGGCTTTTGCGGGGCGATCGCCTGGCTGTCCGAGGTCACCGGGGTTTTCGGTGCAACAGGAAGATTCGGGGGCAGATCGGGAAAGGCTGGAGACTCTTTAGAATTGACGGGAGCTTCAGGGGTCTCCCAAGGAGAGTTTTGGGGAGGGATCTCGGGGTCTGGGGGAGGCTCCTGGGAAACGCTTCCGTTGTCAGGGTTGGCTGATGGTGTCAGTTCTGGGGCGTTCTCTGAGGCTGGGGTGACCTTCGACCCCTCCTCGACCCTGGGGCCTTCTCGATTGATATTTTCCTCATCAACGTCCTCAGCAACGTCCTCAGCAACGTCCTCATCAACGTCCTCAGCAACGTCTTCTTGAAAGGCTTTGAGTAAGACAATAAACAATCCCCCAGCAATCACCACCAGGATAGCCCCGCCGGCAACCCACCACATGAGACCTAATCCGGATGAGGCATCTTCACTAGCGGATTCGTCGTCAGATTCGTCGTCAGATTCGTTGCCAATATTGTCTAGGTCTAATGGTTCCGAGTCGGGATCTGGGGTCGGTTGTTGGGCTTCGAGACGGTCCCAACTGTCCTGGCCCATAATGCCATCGACTTGTAACTCTTCTTGTTCTTGTAGGGCTAAGACGGCGGCCTCAGTTTCGAGATCAAATTGCCCCGTAATCTCACCCTCGTAGAACCCCGCTGCTTGCAATTGTTGTTGTAACTGTTCAACCTCTTCGCCGCTGTCATCGAGCCTCAGGGGGGGGCGAGTCTCGGTTGAGTTTTCCGAATCGTTTTGGGCCAACTCTAACTCAGATAACTGTTGGGCCAAATCTGGGGCAAAGTCCGGTAGTAGGTTAATCGGTTCTTGGGAGTTGGCTTGAGCGATGAGGTTTGGCGCCGTGAGAACGCGATCGCTGGTGCGATCGCCCGAGATCGCCCTCGGACAGCCGAGGCCCCATGCCAGCAGACAGGTCATCGGAACCACCAACATCCGTATCCCCTGACGCAGCGACAGATTGCCCCAAGTGGATAGATGTAGAGTCAAGGAGAGCGGATAATTGGAGGCTGACACCATAAATTTCGGTCACGCATACAAGTGGACGAGGGTTAGATGCTCCAATCCTAGCCTTGAGACTGGAAAATTTGATGGGCGATCGCAGAAATTCGCGGCAATTGACTCACCTAGCCGAACCTATCTCGATGTGGTCTGTGGCCCAGATGGTTCACAGAGGGAGGCTTCCGATTCTGGAGAAGATGGAGTGCTTGAGACCTCTGAGGCTTCACTCGATCGCCCCCAGGACAGCTTGGGCAGTTTTTGACGGCGTTCAATTAAGTAGACGCTCCCGAGAGTTAAGATGGCTCCAGTCATCTGTAGGGGGGTCAGGGTTTCACCGAGCAGCCAGTAGCCAAACAGGAGGGCAAAGACGGGGGTAAAAAAGGTCAAGGAACTCAGACTGGTGAGATTTCCTTGAGCGGCGAAATTAAAGAATAACCCGTAGGCGATCGCTGTGCCAAAGATGGTGGTGTAAGCCAATGCTCCCCAATCCCAAGCCGTCAACTGCTGCCAAGGGTCGCTCTCGACTCCCCAAGACAGGGCCAAGAGGGGGAGAGCGCCCAAGATGGCGTGCCATCCTGTAGCGACGACGGGGTCAACCTGCTTAGAGACTTTGGGCATCATCACAGTTCCCAGGGCCATGGACAAAGAGGCGAGGAGCATCATACCGGCTCCGAAGGAAAGACTTTGCCCAATACTAACCGATGATGTTGACGCTCCTCGGGTTGGGTCGAGGTCAAACAGTCCCATCAGCCAAGGTTCGGGTAAGCCAATGGCACTGATCCCGATGAGTCCGAGAACCAGGCCAATCCCTCCCCAAACGCCAATGTATTCACCCAATAACCAGGCCGATAGGAGCGCCACGAGTAGCGGTTGTGAGTCAATCAACACGGAGCCGAGGCCCGCACCGGTGTCTTGTAGCCCCCAAGCCAGAAATCCTTGAAACAGCGTGCCATCCACCAGTGCAAATAGCGCAATCCAGCTCCAGGCTTTGATTCCCCGAGGTTGCGATCGCCCACTCACCGCCGCCGCCACCAGAATCAAGAGTCCCGCCGGAAGCAGACGAATGGCGGCCATAAAGAAGGGGGAGGTGTGGGGAACAACGCCCTTCATGGCCACCATGGCCGTTCCCCAGAAGAAGAAGGGACTCAATAGCAAGAGAACATATTGCCAACGGGACCGAAGCAGTGGCTGAAGCATTGTCTGGGTTTTGTAAGGGGGGTCATCAATCTCTATTTCATTGTAACGATTGATTGATTTTTGTTAAGCATCGGGGCGATCGCCCGAGCGGAAACGGCTCTAGGGAGTCGAGGACTGGCCCAAGGGGGAGAGCTTCCTGTTAAACTCGGTTAGCACCGATGTCCCGAGCTGGGACTTACTCAATTCGCAGCGTCTTTGTCCCGTATGGTCTGGTTTGTCAAACGATTTCGCTCTAAGATCGCCCGCATTGAAGTCTCTGGCGCGATCGCCTCAAAGACTCGTCAAGATGTCCTCAAAGCGTTACAGACGGTAGCCGATCGCCGCTATCGCGCCCTAGTACTCCGAATTGATAGCCCTGGGGGAACCGTGACGGACTCCCACGAAATTTATCAAGCCCTGCTGCGACTGCGCCACCAGCATGGAGTGAAGGTGGTGGCCAGTTTCGGCAATATCTCCGCCTCAGGCGGGGTTTACATCGGCATGGGAGCCGAAAAAATTGTCAGTAATCCCGGAACCATCACCGGCAGCATTGGCGTCATTCTGCGAGGGAATAACCTAGAGAGATTATTAGATAAAATCGGAGTCTCGTTCAAAACCATTAAATCCGGTCCCTACAAAGACATTTTGGCGTTTGATCGCCAACTGAGCGAAGGAGAACAACAAATCCTCCAAGCCCTAATTGACAACACCTACGACCAGTTTGTCAACACCGTCGCCACGGCCCGTCAACTTCCCGTTGAAACCGTGCGCGAGTTTGCCGATGGCCGCATTTTCAATGGAGAACAGGCCCTCAACCTGAAACTCGTCGATGCCATTGGCACAGAAGAGGATGCTCGACGTCTAGCCGCAGAACTGGCGGGACTGAATCCCGATCGCGCTGAACTCGATGAAATTGAGACCGCCAAACCCTGGTGGGCCAAGCTTCTGCGCTCAAGCGCCTCAGGATCTCGTCTGTCAGCCACTGGGGAATGGTTAGAATTTGAACTGACAACGAACGGAATGCCCCTGTGGCTGTATCGCCCCTAAACTAGCGGCGATGGCCCGGAGTCCCTCATTCAATATCGTCAAGAGTAGAGTATGGAGGTTTGTGTAGTGGAAGCGGACTGGACTGTGCGCGCCATTCGAGGCGCGACGACTGTTCCCGAAAATACGCCTGAGGCAATTCGCGAGGCGGTGGCGGAACTTCTCGATCAACTCGAACGGCACAACAGCTTTGAACCTGAACAGATCGTCAGTGTCACCTTTTCGGTGACCCCGGATCTCGATGCCCTTTTTCCGGCCTCAGTCGCTCGACAACGCCCCAATTGGGATAATGTGCCGCTGCTCGATGTCCAACATATGAGTGTCAAAGGGGATCTCGAACGCTGTGTGCGCTTTCTCCTTCATGTCAATCTCGATCGCCAGGCTGAGTTGTTCCACCCCTACCTACGTCACGCCCAAGATCTACGGCCCGATTGGAGTTTATCCTCCTCCGTTGGCTCCTCTTAGGGGACGCTCTCTTCTCTATGCTGGTGCGTTTACAGATTGAAAATTTTGCCTTGATTGACGACCTCGATCTCAGTTTTGGATCGGGGTTGAATGTGTTGACTGGGGAAACTGGGGCCGGGAAATCGATTGTCTTAGATGCAGTGGATTTAGTCTTGGGGGGCAAAGCCAGTCGCCGTGCCATTCGCACGGGAGCCGATCGCGCGCAGGTGCAGGCCTGGTTTAACGTCGCTCCCCCTGGCGAGGCCGAGTCGGCCATCGCCTGTTCGCGGCAACTTCTACTCGGTAAGCGCGGCTGTCGCAGTAAATATCGCCTCAATGGGAAATCGGCCAGTCAACGGGAAATCCAACAGCTACGGCAGCGCCTGGTTGAAATTGCGGCCCAAGGACAAGCGATCCAACTGGCTCAAACCCCTCATCAGCGGCGGTTACTGGACCTCTATGGCGGCGAAAAGCTGCTGAAAGACCGCGATCATGTTGGCCAGGAGTATGATGCCTTACAGCGCCTAAGAGCGCGGCTTCAGGACTTGCAGAAACTCGAAGAGCAGCGATCGCAACAAGAGCAATTATGGCGCTACCAATGGGAGGAACTCAGCCGCGCTCAGCTAACCCATCCCCAGGAACTCCAAGACCTCGAAGCTGAGGCCCAGCGCCTCAACCATGTGGTGGAGTTGCAACAACAGAGTTATCGCCTCTATCAAACCCTCTACGATCACGACGGCGAAACGGCAGCCGCTGATCTCTTAGGACATGCCGAAACCCTCTTGCAAGACATGGTGAGCTATGACAAGGAGCTAACGCCGCTGCTGAATTTAGTCGGCGAAGCCTTGGTGCGGGTGCAGGAAGCCGGTGAACAGATCAATCGCTATGGCGATGAGTTAGAAGCCGATCCCGGACGCTTGCAGGAGGTGGAAACTCGCCTCGGGCAACTTAAGCAAATCTGCCGTAAATATGGCCCCAGTTTAGCCGAAGCCATTGAGCGCCGCGAGAGCTTGCAGCAACAACTCAATGACTTGGAGAACGGGGAAAAGAGCCGCGATGAGGTAGAACAACGCTGTCAGGAACAGCAGCAACGATTACACCAGAGTTGTCAGCGGCTGCGCCAACGGCGTCAACAGGCGGCTCACCAACTCGAAGCTCGCTTAATTGCTGCCTTACAGCCGTTGGCGATGGAGAATCTCAAATTTCAAGTTGAGTTGTCTCCCACCCAGGCTAACCGTTGGGGGAGCGATCGCGTCCGCTTCTTGTTTAGCGCGAACCCCGGCGAACCCCTAGAACCCCTCGGCGATATTGCCTCAGGAGGGGAAATGAGCCGCTTTCTCCTGGCCCTCAAAGCCTGTTTTAGCGAAGTTGATCCCGTGGGAACCCTCATTTTTGATGAAATCGATGTCGGGGTATCGGGACGAGTCGCCAATACCATCGCCGAAACCCTCTATCGCCTCAGCCGCCATCATCAGGTCCTCTGTGTGACGCACCAACCCCTGGTGGCGGCCATGGCGGACCACCATTTCCAAGTGGTGAAACAAGCCGTCAGCGGGGGGGAAACGGCGCGAACTCGTATTGAGGTGCGATCGCTAAACAGTGATCAACGTCGCCAAGAACTGGCCCAACTCGTCAGTGGCCAGCGTCAGGGAGATATCGACTCCGCCGCCACCCAGGACGCCGCCAACGCCTTCGCCGATTCCCTCCTGAGTCGCGCCGAGCGATTACGCCAGGAGTTATCTACCGTTAGGAGATAACTCCGACAACTCAGTGATTGACCCACCGTTGACCCACCGTTGACCCAACTTTTGCCAAAAATGTTGCCCTGAGTACCACGATTGGCCAAACCTAGCCGATAATAACTAGCAAATCAATCCCAGCTAAGCCAATTCAGCGTTGCTTCGCTGTCGCTAGAGCAAGAGAAGGGTACACTGGTGATGAACCATAATTGGCCATCCCAAGTGCCGTTCGACTTGGACCAGACTCCCTGATCGCTTCCGTTACCCTGTCTTAACGTGCATCTGTACCCTGCATCTGTGCGGACAGTTGTCTCACCTAGTCGAGTACCAGCGTCACCCAAAGAGTTATGACATCAGCATCTCCTAACACTTCCGTCTCTCACACCGACGCAACGATCGATGTTACGCCTCACGGTAGTAATGACCGTCATCAACCCTCCAACCATCAGGCTTCTCCCAACAGTGGTAGCAGCGCCTTAACGACGACTAAGGGCAGTTTTGGAGCCTTTCTAGCGCCGCTAAATCGGGATAAATTCACCGATGTGGTGCGCGGCGTTGAGGATAAACTGCGGGTGGTGAATCAAACCCTAGGAATGCTCGACAGTTTACTCGACAGTCAGGGATTTGATGCCATCCTCGATGAGATGTTGCGGTCGATCGCTCTGAAGACGGGGGAACTCCTCCATGCCGATCGCACCACCATTTTCCTCCTCGATGAGGACAAAAATGAACTGTTTACCCTCGTGGCCAAAGATGAAAACGGCAATGCGTTAGAAATCCGGTTCCCAGCCACGGCCGGAATTGCTGGGGAAGCGGCCACGGGTAAAAAAGTGGTCAACATTCCCTACGACTTCTACGACGATCCGCGATCGGAAACGGCTAAAAAGTTCGATAAAAAGAATAACTATCGAACCTACACCATGTTAACCATGCCGCTCCTGAATGAAGACACTCAGGAGTTGGTGGCCGTGGTGCAGCTCATCAACAAACTTCAGCCAGAACTCGATAACCCAGAAACTCCCTTAGACGAAAAAATTGATCGCGTTGGCTTTAGCGCCGAAGATGAACAGGTCTTTCGCGAATTTGCCCCCTCGATTCGCTTGATTCTAGAATCATCTAAATCCTTCTACGCCGCCACCCAAAAACAACGAGCGGCCTCGGCGTTAATGAGTGCGGTCAACTCCCTCAGCAAGAGTAGTCTTAACCTCGAAGATACTCTCAATCGAGTCATGAGTGAAGCCAAGGGACTCATGAATGCCGATCGCTCAACGCTTTGGCTCATTGATGAGGAAAAGGGTGAACTTTGGACGAAAATCCCCGGAGTGGGGGAATTGCGGATTCCTCGCAATGCCGGTTTTGCGGGGATGGTAGCGGAGTCTGAGGAACCGCTGTTAATTCCTTTTGATCTCTATGATGATCCGCGATCGCAAACCTCGCAAAAAACCGATCAAAAAACCCGCTATCGCACCTGTAGTATGCTCTGTATGCCGGTCTTCAACTCAGATGATGAACTCATCGGCGTGACACAGCTAATCAATAAGAAAAAACAGGGAGAATACCCAGATTACGACCCGGAAAATTGGCCCCAAGCTCCCGAACAATGGAAGGCGAGTTTTAACCGCACTGACCAAGAGTTCATGCAGGCGTTTAACATCCAAGCTGGGGTCGCTCTACAAAACGCCAAACTCTTTGAAACGGTTAAGCAACAAGAACAACGACAAAAAGACATTCTCCGAAGTTTAACCAATGGGGTCATTTCTACCGATCGCCAAGGGGAAATTGTCGCCGCCAACGAATGTGCTAAACTGCTTCTTGGCTTTGAGGAAGAGGCGATCATCGAAGGGTTAAATCTCAAAGAAATGATTACCCTACGGGAAGGTAAATTCTCCGATTGGTTTGAAGCGGCGTTACATCCGCAAGAAGAGAAAGACCGTCAACAATACTATCCCAATCAAATTTTAGAGATTGAAACCGCCGTAACCGGCCAAAGTGTCAATCTTACGATCAACTCGATGTCGGATGTAACCGATCCCCAAAAAGTGAATGGAGCTTTGGTGGTTCTCGAAGACATCAGCGATGAGATGGAAGTCAAAAACTTGATGTATAAGTATATGACCCCAGAAGTCGCTGAAGCGCTCTTAGCCAGTGGAGACACCGGGTTAGGCGGTAAGCGCAAACATGTGTCGGTGCTATTCTCGGATATTCGCAGTTACACGACCTTGACGGAAAAATTACAGCCTGAAGAAGTCGTGTTAATGCTCAATGAATACTTCGAGGAAATGGTGGATGCGGTCTTCCAATATGGTGGAACCCTCGACAAGTATATTGGGGATGCACTGATGGCGGTGTTTGGCTCTCCAGCACCTTTAGACAACTGTGAGTGGTGCGCGATTCAATCCTCGGTTTCGATGCGCTACCGCCTCGAAGAGTTTAACCAAAAACGGATTGATGAGGGTAAACTGGCCATTAAAATTGGGATTGGGATTCACTCAGATAGTGTCGTCAGTGGCAATATCGGGTCGAGTAAACGGATGGAACTGACCTCGATTGGGGATGGGGTGAACCTGGCCTCACGCCTGGAGGGAACGAGTAAGCAATATGGGGTGGATTTGGTCATTAGTGAGCAAACCTATCTCCCCAATGCTGATCGCGTGGTCGTTCGGGAACTCGACTTTATCACGGTGAAGGGGAAAACGCGCCCGGTTAAAATTTATGAGTTGGTGGGAATTCGCGAAGGGGATCTCGCACGTCCGATTTCTGAAGTGCAACAGCAGATTATCGACTTCTACCATGAGGGCCGCCGCTATTATCTGCAACCGGCTCTTGAGAAACTCTCCCTAGAGGAAGTGATGCCATTGCTTGAGCAGTTGGACGAGTTATCGGAGGAGGCGGTGAAACAGGTGTCCTTTGATGGGGATAAGCTACTGCGGGATATGCTCGGAAGCTTACCTCGGGAAAACTTGTTGGCGATTTTGGGAGAAGACACTCTCAAACGTCTGCTCGTGACGGAGAATTTGGAGGAGTTGTCCGATGCTGATGTCCATCGCTTGCTTCCCTTTAAACTCAAACAAATTACGCCTCGGGTGCGTAAGAAGCTGTGGCTGGCGAAGGTGAAGCAGTTTAGTGCCTTTCGGGAAGTCCAGCAAATGCTCGAAGAGGAGGCGGCGGAACTGTCGATGGCGCAACTTCAGAAGTTTGTGGAGTTGGCGCGTCCTCCTTATAAGGCAAAATCGAAGCAGTCGTTCCACCAAGCTCGTCAGGCGTTTGAGCAGGTGTTGGCCTTAGATAGCAAGAATAAGGCGGCGAAACTCCATGTCGAACGCTGTATGTTGTTTGAACAACAACCTCCGAGTGAGGATTGGGATGGAGTCTGGAAACTGACGGATAAGTAGATGCAGATTCCTCAATCCTCCAGAGTCAATCTCCCAGAGAGCGTTGTATGCTGTTCAGACAGCGGTTTGTTTGAGATACTTTGGAGAGATGAAGGGGCGATCGCAAGTTTTGAGTCGTTTCTTGAGTCGTTTCTTAAGTCGTTTGTACGTTTCGTTTGTAAGCAACGTTGTAGGTAAATCCGTAAACTGTGCCTGACATGACCAACTTAAACTGGCAGCCCTCAGAGTATGAGTGGGTTGAACAAGTCCGACAACTCCTCCTTGATTTAGCTCGCTCCTGCTTGGGGGATGTTCCTAAACTGCCGATGCACTTGGCTCAAAAGGCTCGGCCAACGGCTGAACACGCGACTCGGTTATTGGAGTCGGCCCGCGATCGTGGTTTGGCGGAACCTCAGTGGCAGCAAATTCAGGAGTTGGCTTGGGTGGCCGATGTGCGTAAGTTATTCTTGGAACTCGCTCAGGTCTATCTGTCGGATTTACCCCGACTCCCGGAGAATCTCTCGGCCCGCAGCTTGAGTCTCTCGGAACGAGCGCAACGGTTGTTAGATCACCCCACGGCGGAGGATTTTCACCCCCAAGCGACACCCCCCGGCCCCGGAAAAACTGGAACAGGGGCCGCTGAGTCGATGACGGAGACGGAGACTCCGGGGGCGTTATTACGTCAGTTGAAACAGTCGCTACGACACCACCGCAAGACCAGTTCTAAGGCGGATTCGGCGGAGTGGCAACAGCTATTTAATCTTTTGGATTTGGCGGAGAGTCTCTACCAGCGCTTGAAGGAGTAGGGTGATCCTTGGCTGAGTGTTAGTCCTTTGATGTTTTTTAAGTGTGATGAACTCATGATGGCGTTTCCTGTTGGGTCGCGGTTTGGTGTCATGTTGGGGGCGATCGCGCTGATCCTGAGTCCTCAACACAGGGCGATGGCTCACTCCCCCGCTGAATCGATGCAAGCCTTTGAGGAACTCTGTCAGGAGCAACCCCTCGCTGGTGATGGCCAACAGACTCTCGATGTCCTCTTGGAGTTGGCCGACAGTGACGACTGTGCGATCGCCGCTCGGGTTCTGGCGAAAACCAACGATCTCAACTTAAGTGTGCAAGAGCTATCGGATCTCTCTCCCCTGAGTTCCCTGGCTCACCTGACTCGTTTAGACCTCAGTATCAACCAAATCTCGGATATTTCTCCCCTGGCGGAGTTCAGCCGCCTCGACAGCTTACTGTTGTCAGGAAACCAAATTGAGGATGTCTCGCCCCTGGGGGAGTTAGATCTGCAACAATTGAATCTGGATGATAATCAGATCTCGGATCTGTCGCCTCTGCGGACTCAAACCCGCCTCACCATCTTCACGGCTCGGGATAATGAGATTGAGGATTTAACGCCTCTCCAGGATCTACCAGCGGTGACGTCTTTATTTTTGGAAGGAAATCGCATTGAGGATCTCTCACCCCTCGCGAATCTTCCCAGCTTGGAGGGGGCCGATCTCAGCCGCAATCAGATTCGGGATCTTCGTCCCCTGGTGGCCATAGACAATCTCGTATGGATCGCCCTTAGTGATAACCGCATCAGCGATATCTCTCCCTTGGCGGAATTACCCCAACTGGTTGAGTTGGATTTGAGTGGAAACCAGATTCGTGATCTGAGTCCTCTCAGTGGGATGTCCAATGTCAATGAGTTATTTCTCGCTCGCAACCAAATCACGGATGTGACGCCTCTGGGGAACTTGACGCAATTGATGGCTCTGTTCTTGGAGGGGAATCAGATCGTTGATATTACGCCTCTGTCCAACTTGCAAAATCTCAGCCGGCTGACGCTGATGGATAACCCCATTGACAACCCCACCTGTCCGGTTGAACCCGAACGGGCCTGTCGTTTCTAAGCGTCTCAGGATCCTATCTGGGGTCTGATCAAGGGTGGAAAAAAAAATTGTTGGACCCTCTTGCGATCGCTTGTAGATTTGCTATAATGGTGAAGCTGAAAAAACATGGCGGGCGTAGCCAAGAGGTTAAGGCAGTGGATTGTGGTTCCACCATTCGTGGGTTCGAGTCCCATCGTCCGCCCTCTAAAAAGCCGCTAATCCCTGAGATTAGCGGCTTTTTGGCTTTAAGATGGCTTTAAGATGGGGAAACCAGGCGGGAGGTTTCCTAAGCCGATTGTTGGGCCACTTCTTTCGAGTCTTTCGCAGACCCCTGGGTTCCCAGTTGAATTAGCTCAATTTTATAGCCGGTGGGGTCTTCGACAAAGGCGATGACCGTTGACCCATGTTTCATCGGCCCCGGTTCACGGACAACCTTACCCCCCCGTTCCCGGATGGCGTCACAGGTTTGGTAGATGTCATCGACCCCCAGGGCGATATGGCCATAGCCATCGCCAAGGTCATAGCTATCCACGCCCCAGTTATAGGTCAACTCAATGACACTATGGTCGGCTTCATCGCCGTAGCCCACGAAGGCGAGGGTAAACTCACCGCCGGGATAGTCTTTCTGACGCAGTAAGGTCATCCCTAACACGTCACAGTAGAAGTTAAGGGACTCCTCTAAGTTGCCAACACGTAGCATTGTGTGTAGTAGTCGCATCGATACCTCCATTGAGTGATTCTGTCTTTCAGCCTAACGCACTCCTCGAACGGATTACCACAGATATTTGGGAGCGTCAAGAGTGACAATTTTGGGGGCCGATGCTAGGCTTAGGGGGTTTATATCCATCAATTTTTCCGCTGCCAGGTATCGCCGCTTCAAGGAGAAACGATAATATCAAGATCGGTTGCTCGTTATCGCAACAGGCAACACCACTCCGGAAGCTGTGATTTGCTCATGCTATAATCATAGCGCCGCTTGAACGGGTCTATAGTTTAGAGAGTACCAGTATGAACACTTTAGTCAATAGTCTAAATAAGGTGTTTATTATTGCGTATAAAGAATCGACCGAGCAGTTAGAGGCTTATTTTCAAGAAGAAGGGTTTGACTGTGAGGTGTTACGTCAAGAAAATAAGCCCGAGTATCAAGAGTTTTCGCCCAGTTATCGCTGTCTTTTAAACCATTGCCGAGCTTGGCAAAAGGCGGCAGACAGTCCGCAACCGAGTTTGATTATTGAAGCCGATTTTGTGCCGGTGAAGGATTTTGGTCAGCTTCCGTTGCCCTTTAGAAAAGACAGCGAGAAGATTGGCATTTCTTGGATTTATACTTGTGCGCCTCAAGTTTATTGGGTGTCGGAAGAGGGATATGCTCAAGGGTTTTCAACCTCAATGGTTGCTTACATTATTAGCCCTAGAGCCGCAACTTGTTTAGTGGATTTTGCCAAGAAAGTTGAGCAAGAAACGGGTGGTAAGGTCTATTCAACCTGGGATTCTCAGGTGGATACGGTGTTGCGATCGCATCAATTTAAAAACTTTATTCCCTTCCGTAATTACGGAGAACATGGTGGAATCCCTAATCCAGAACATCGGCAAAATGGCTTAAGTCCTGGTCATCAAGCCGATGTGTTGTGGGGAGATCTGGCTTGGACTCCTCTTTATGCTAAAGAGTATAATGTCGCTCAAATGCGCCTCAAAGCACGAATTAAGGGAGTTCTCCGCTTACTCAAAGGAAATTTCTTGCGGCGCAAAACGGTTCAAAATAGCAGTGTTCCTGGCCGCTTAATTCGATTTTGTCTGCGTCGTCAACTGACCGTCATCCTATAACCCCGAGGGATATGATTTATTACTTAGTCACCCGAGAATATTCTGCAACGATTAATTTATATTTAGAAGGAAAAGGGAATCAGTTATCCGGTCAAATCACACCTTTGTACTACGAGGACTTGATAAAACGACGATCACTGCCCGCCGGAACATATATTTTTTCGGATGTTGAACGCCTGTTGCCAGAACCCGCTCAGAACATAGCCTGGCTCTGGGCAGATCTGGCAAAATCTGAGCATCAATGTACCCTCCTCAATCATCCTACGAGGTCTTTCCGTCGCTATGAATTATTACGGTGTCTTTATGAGCGAGGTATCAATCAATTTAATATCTATCGTTTAACAGAATGTCGGAAACCTAAGAGTTTCCCAGTTTTCTTAAGGGGAGAAAATGACCATCGAGGGAACACCACTGGACTATTGCAAACGCCTGAAGAGTTAGATCAGGCAATCCAAGGAATGATACAACGAGGCGAGAGTCGAGAGGATTGTGTGATTACGGAGTTTTGTGATACTCGTGATGATCAAGGAATTTTCCGTAAATACTCAGCTTTTAAAATTGGTGACAGTATTGTTCCCTTCCACATTTTATTTCGGAAAGATTGGATGATCAAGGGTGGAAATGTCTATGATCCAGATTGTGAACAGGAAGAAGCCGATTATGTTATGAAAAATCCCCATAAGTCGCAATTGCAAGAAATATTTGCTTTAGCCAACATTGATTACGGTCGTATTGACTACAGTTTACTCAATGGAGTTCCACAGGTATGGGAAATTAACACAAATCCCAATATTCGTCCCTGCAAACTCGATCTAGGATGGGAGAAAATAGAGAAGGCCTTGACGGCTATCAATCCTGGAAAGACTCCTCCGACTCAAATCCCCCTATCTGTACGAGAGAGGATCGCACATCGTCCCTATGATAAAGGGATTGTAGATCGCGTCATGGATGGGTTTCGTTGGCTCCCCAATCAGTCGCGAGTTTCCCTATCGAGACAATTGAGAAACTTCAAGAAAACTTTAACGAAAAATTAAATAAACTTCAAAAAAAACGAGTCATTTCCCCTCCAGAATGGCAAGAAAAGGCTTGCCATTCTAAAACTCTATGTTATACTAGGCGAAATTTATGAATGTCTGAACTAAAGGTGAGGTAACGGGGATGAGTTCACAGAATAATCGAGAGATTTTGGGGATCTTGGGAGGAATTGGTCCATTGGCATCGGCGGCTTTTCTCAAGACGATCTATGAGTATACTTTAGGAGAACGAGAACAAGATTCGCCCATTGCGCTGTTATATTCAGATCCCACATTTCCGGATCGCACTCAAGTTTTATTGGCGGGAGAAGAGGAGGAGTTATTAGAACAATTGATTCAGTCTCTGAAAAGGATGAGTTCTTTTGGAGTGGCTAAGATCGTCATCTGTTGTATCACCTCTCACCATCTCTTTGCCAGATACCCGTTAGAGATTCGGGAGAAACTCATTTCCTTGATTGATGTCACCCTAAATAGGGTCATACAAAGCCAAAAACAACATCTTTTGGTGTGTACAAAAGGGACTCGACGGTTAGAAATTTTCCAAAAACATCCTCTTTGGGAAAAAGCGAAAGACTATCTGGTGTTACCTCAGGGGGAAGATATCCAAAACATTCATGATGTTATCTATCAAATCAAGCAGAATGTTGATCTCGAAATGTTAGTTCCCGTATTCGAGGATTTGCTAGAGAAGTATCAGGTTGAGTCATTTGTGGCCGGATGTACTGAGATTCATCTGTTTTCAAAATATTTTAGTGGCCATCACACTCCCTACAGCTCTGTAGATCCTTTGATTATTATTGCAGAAAAGTTGGCGGCCAATCAATTGTTTTCGCTCGAATCAGTTAAGTAGATAGAGTTAAAAAACCATGAAATATCCAAGAATTCAGGAGTGGTTTTCTGCGATCGCTCAACAACAGCCCCATAGCTCAGCCGTCCTCCGTGGCGATGAAGCCTTCACCTACCAATATCTTGAAGAACGTTCCAACAATCTAGCCAACTTTCTCATTGACCAGGGAGCTAGTCAAGGGTCAATTGTTGTGATCTTAGCTCAAGATACCGTTGAGGTGATTGTTGCGATTCTAGGAACCTTAAAAGCGGGAGCGGTCTTTGTGCCTCTAGCGCCCCAAATTCCTGAAGGTCGTCTTCAGGCGATCGCCACGAGTATTGAACCCAAATTTTGGCTAATAGAGTCTCCGTTCCTCGACAAATTGCAGCCGCTGACAAACCATGTTCTAAATCCCGGCAAGCTTATTTTTCTCGATGAGGTTGAGATGGAACCTGCCCAAGCTCAACCCTTGACTCTCCTAAATGACTATCGAAACTACGAGTCTCTCACTCTTCCCAAACAGGAAAGTGACTTGGATCAACTGTGTTATATTTACTTCACCTCCGGCTCAACTGGAAAACCCAAGGGAATTGCGGGTCGCCTGCAAGCGATTTCTCATTTTGTTGATTGGGAAATCAATTTTCTCAAGTTAACCGAATTACGTAGTAGCCAACTCGTGATCCCTTCCTTCGATGCGTTTTTACGAGATATTTTTGTTCCGCTATGTTCTGGTGGAACCTTATGTTTACCGCCAGGAAAAGAAACGCTCTTAGACACTCGTAAATTGATCCGTTGGCTAGATGAACAGAACATCAACCTGATTCACTGTGTCCCTTCAATCTTTCGTTCCTTACTCAATCAAAATTTAACCTCCGACAACTTTCAGGAATTACGCTATATCCTGATGGCCGGAGAACCGCTACTTCCCGCTGATGTCAAAAAATGGGTCAGTTGTTTTGGAGACCGCGTGCAATTGGTCAATCTCTACGGTGCATCGGAAACCACCATGACCAAATTTTACTACCCGGTCGCTCCAGAGGATGGAGAGCGCAAATCTATTCCTGTCGGCAAGCCAATTCCCGGTGCAACTTTACTTCTTGTGAATGAGAATAATGAACCCTGCAAACCGGGATCTGAAGGAGAAATCTATGTCCAGACCCCCTATCGAACCCTAGGCTATTATCAACAACCGGAATTAACCAACAAGGTATTTGTCCCCAACCCACTGACTGGGGATGTGGATGATATTGTCTACAAAACAGGAGACCTTGGAAAACTACAAGACGATGGCAATCTAGAATTTCTAGGTCGAAAAGACTTTCAGGTCAAAATTCGTGGTGTTCGCATTGAACTAGCTGAAATTGAAAATCTGTTGCGATCGCATCCAAGGATTAAGGATGTTGTTGTCGTAGACCGACAAGACACGAGTGGGAACAAATATCTCTGCGCCTATACCGTCACTGAAACCCCTATAGAACAGGGTAAACTTCGAGAGTTCCTGTTGACTAATCTCCCAGATTATATGATTCCCTCGTCGTTCGTTGAGCTAGAAGCCTTACCGCGAAACCTGAATGGTAAAGTGGATCGTAAATCGCTCCCCGATCCGAGTAGCATACAACGGGACAGACTCGAACCCCGCACAGAACACGAGCAGAAAATTGCTACGGTTTGGCAAAATGTTTTAGGCTGTGAGAAAGTTGGAGTTACGGATAACTTCTTTGAACTCGGAGGTCATTCACTCCTAGCAGTACGTTTATGCAGTTCCCTGGAAGAATCCCTCGGTCAAGACGTTCCTGTCGCAGCATTATTCCAATTCCCGACTGTAGAAGGATTAGCTAATTTTCTCAGTCAAGACGAGCTGGGACTGACTGGCTCATCCATCATTAACATACAATCCCAGGGGAGTCGTCCCCCCATTTTTGGCATCCATGTTTTAGGAAAAGGAATGGCGTATTACCGTCCTCTTGTGAAACATCTCGGACAGGATTGGCCCGTTTATGGATTATCATCAAATTCGTCAGATGAAGTGAAGGGAGCGTTGAAAGGTGTTCAAGAACTTGCAGAACTCTATATCAAGGATATGCAGGCTATACAACCTAAAGGTCCCTATTATTTACTTGGCGTTTCCTTTGGCGGACGAGTCGCCTTTGAGATGGCTCAGCAATTACGGACTCAGGGAGAAGAGGTGGCGTTATTAGGATTAATTGATACAACAGCTCGCACTGGGGTGAAACATTTACCCCCATCGTCTCGGGTGTCGGGACATTGGGGGAAGTTCAAACAAGAAGGATTTAGTTACATCACCCGCAAATTAAAATCGCGACTCGGACGGATTCAATATCGGCTCAAAGCGATTCGCGCCAAGATCTACCAGCGTTTTGGCCAACAAGTTCCTGATGAGTTGAAATCTCTCGCCAATCTGGAGACGAACATTAGGATCAAAAAGCAACATTTTCCCAAGCCTTACAGTGGGAAAATCACTCTATTTCGAGCGATGGAACGACAGGCGGAAGTTGGGACTGAAATTGATCCTCAATATGGCTGGGGTGAACTGGCGGTTGGCGGGTTGGAGATTTATGATATTCCCGGTGACCATTTACTGATGTTACAGGAGCCGAATGTTCAGGTTTTGGCGGAGAAAATTAAGGAACTGATGCAACAGTCTGCTGAGGGTGAAGAAGAACAGCCAGTCGCACCGAGTCAAGACGAGATTGAAGCAACTTAGAGCGGGGGAATCAGCTCTAATTAAATGGCGCTGATTCAGTCTCGGTCTAAATAGAGTTTTTTCCAAATAAATAATGGACTGACAAGACAGCTTTTAAAGAATTGTAGTTCTGCTGCGGCGACGACATCACTATCTAAAACATCTCGGTATGTCCAGAAATGGCGCAACAGCTTACGAAAGTCATTGACGAAGTAAGCGGCGATAAAAAAGGGTTTTTGCCAAGATTTATAGTTGAGCATCCGCGTGCGGTGACGGCTTAAGCCAACCCCTTTAAAGAACTTGATTAAGTAGTCTCGTTCAAAGCGACTTTTGGGAATATGATGATAGATGTGCATTTGGGGGTTATACCAAATTTCCCATCCTGCTGTTGCGATATAGGTGAGAGCTTCGATGTCTTCTCCTTTAGCAGTTAATGAAGTTCCAACTGGCCCTTGAAGGACTAATTTTTTGGGAACGGTATCTAACCAAACTTGCTTACGAATGACCAGTCCAGCACCGGGGGGATAGACTTTTTTCCGAGCATATTTGTAGGAGGTATAGCAGAGGGGTTTTTGCCCCCGTTCAATGATGGGAATAAAGTTAGCGATGCGTTGAAAGTTGGGGGGAGGAGTCACTTCATACTCCCCATGAATTTGTCCACTGTACGCACCGGCTTGGGGATAGTTTTGCCCAAACTGGTAGGCTTGAAACACCCAGTCATCGGCCGGATAGTTGTCATCATCAAGGAAGCCCACTAGATCGCTTTGGGCTTCTTGAATGCAACGAGCGCGCGCATAGGAGGCTCCTTGTCTGGTTTCAAGAAAGTAGTGAAGTTGGGAGTGCGAGGGCCAGGTTTCTCGATGGGTGTTGATGATGGCGGCG
Source organism: Phormidium sp. SL48-SHIP (assembly GCA_004299065.1). Classification (GTDB taxonomy): domain Bacteria; phylum Cyanobacteriota; class Cyanobacteriia; order Cyanobacteriales; family Geitlerinemataceae; genus Sodalinema. The sequence goes on from SIHH01000007.1 coordinate 25,957, forward strand.
GTGCGATCGCAACTGTTGTTATCTACCACGACGACCTCCCACTCAATATCGTCGGTTTGAGTTTGCGCTTTAAGACGTTCTAATATCTCACCAATACGCTGTTCACCATTGTAGGTGCGGATGGCTACTGTAAAATCCATAGAACTTTGAGCATTTTAAGAGTAAGGTCTTGACAAATCAAACAATATACCCTCGATTCTATCATGGGCGATCGCCATTGGGCAGAAAAGGAAAACAACAAATCTGACGTACCGGAGGGGCTTCAACCAGTCCCAAAGCACAAACATTGGCTTTAAAAAAGGGATTGCTGTTGCGAACCACCTCGATCGCCCGCAGGACTTCAGGGGGCGATAACTCTCGGGCCAAGGTGCAATGAGGAACCCAAGCTTCAGGACGATAATAGGCGATCGCATCGGAGCCAATCTCGTGAAGCTGTCGATGAACCGTTTTATGTAACTCCAATAGCTGCGTCGTCACCACCGGAGCCAGGAACACCACCCCACCCCCAGCCGAAAACAAGCCGAGAGACGAAAACTGAATCTCAAACGAGGATTCATGACTCGCGATATCGGCGAGAACCCTGGGCAGCAGATGGAGATCCGCATTCGGGAGAACCGCCAAACTCAAATGGGGTTGGCTGTGAACTCGCGTGGCCATCGAGGAGCCGATCGCCCCCACTTGCTCCCAAAGTTGCCGAACCTTCTGTGACGCCACCTCATCAAAATATAACTCAATGGCATAGGTTTGTTGAGACACCACGATAACCGCTCCAGACCCAAAAAGTTTCCTTATTTTAAAGTCCTGTGGCTAGTCCTAGCAAACCGACCCATCGCGCCTGTACCTCAGTTGTCCTCGGCCAAGCCGCCCGACCTTCGCAAAAATTATCATAAAACTCCGTAAATTTAACGAGTCCAACCCCAAAAAGACCGGGTAACCTAGACTCATAGAGTTCTAATTTAAACTCAAGCCTTAAACTCAAACCGACTGTTAAACCTAAGAGGCTGACCAACCCACCCTCCATCTAGATCGTGGCTGGTGAGCCAGGAGCCTAAACCATGGAACGAACCCGGTCATTTAACTGTCCATTCGAGTGCATCATCAGCATTACCCTGACCCTAGCGATCGCCACCCTAACGGTCTGGGGCTATCTCCAAGACGGCTCACTCTACGTTGATGTCCGTTCAGAAGACGGAGCCGCCTTAATCACCGTCGATAGCCCTTAGACCTCAAACCCACCCTAAACCGACTGTTGAGTTCCCACAGGGCAACTCACATTGGTTCCGCCGAGACCACAGTAACCATTAGGATTCTTAGCCAAATACTGTTGGTGATACTCCTCAGCGTAATAGAACTCCGGCGCTTCTAGAATTTCCGTCGTAATCTCCCCATACCCAGCCTGCTTGAGAGCCGCTTGATAGCGTTGGCGAGACTCTTGCGCCAGGCTCTTTTGTTCTGGAGAATAAACATAAATCCCAGAGCGATACTGAGTTCCGGCATCATTTCCCTGACGCATCCCCTGAGTGGGGTTGTGGCTTTCCCAAAACTGACGTAACAGGGATTCATAACTAATGCGCTTCGGGTCATAGACCACACGCACCACCTCATTGTGTCCAGTCATGCCCGAACAGACTTCCTGATAGGTTGGATTCGGAGTGATGCCAGCGGCGTAGCCGACAGCCGTGCTATAGACCCCCTCAAGTTGCCAAAAACAGCGTTCAGCGCCCCAAAAACAACCTAAACCAAACAGAGCCAACTCCATCCCCTCAGGATAAGGAGGCGTCAGCGGTGTCTTGAGGACAAAATGCTGCTTAGGAACCGGCATCGCCTGCGAGCGTCCTGGCAAAGCGTCCTTAGGAGTTGGCAAAGTCAGCTTTTTCTGAAATCCGAATAACATAACAGGGCTTTAGGGAATAAAGAACAGAGAACAGGCAATCGAGTTGTCAGGCAATATCCACCCCGAACTGTCGCCTTGACCGTCGAGACGAATTAGCTCGCCTCCCTTGATTCTACAACCCGATAGACCGTATCCACCACCGACTCGACCGACTCAGTCGAGGGAAGCGAGGGTCCTAAATCCGGAAGCTTAACCTGTTCGACCTCAGGCACAAAGCCCAACCATTGGCGTGACAGACTGGCAAAGGACCGAGGACAGCCACTCACCCCGAAGCGGGTCATCGCCGGTCCGGGTGTCGCCCGTAATCCCAACAAATCCAACTCCTGTCCAGCCGCTTCAACCACATAAGTCGCCGGGTCGACCAGAATCACCTCAGGCGGAAGCAATTGCCGTAATACCGGCTCTAGCAGGGGATAGTGAGTACAGCCATAGACCAACGTGTCAATCTTTTGCTGCAACAGCGGCTGAAGATACTCCCGGATCATTTCGCGAGTTTCCGGGGTATGAATGCGATCGCCCTCAATCAGAGGCACAAACTCAGGACAGCCCATTTCCCACACCTGAGCCGAGGGGTTCATTTCCAAGACGGCCCGACGGTAAGCGCCACTGGCGGCGGTAGCCGGTGTCGCCATCACCCCAATCCGCTGTCCATAGCCGACAGCGGCGCGCGCTCCGGGTAAAATCAAGCCCAAAATGGGGAACTCAAATTCCGAGCGGACCGCTTCGAGGGCCAGAGCGGAACTGGTGTTACAGGCCACGATCGCCATTTTGACCTGAGACTGAGCCATCCAGAGCAGAATCTCCCGGACAAATTGGAGAATTTCCTGGGGCGATCGCGTCCCATAGGGTAAACGAGCCGTATCCCCAAAATAGAGAACCGACTCATCCTGAAGCTGTCGATACATAGCCCGTAAGACGGTCAATCCGCCCACGCCGCTATCAAAAACCCCAATCGGCTGGTTGTGGTTGGTCATAGAATTGTCCAAAAAATGTCCGAAAATCGTGCTGAGATCCCAACCCGCCCAGGGGAGCGCCTTCGAGACTCAGTCCCTATCCTGAGTGGCTAACAACCCGGACCTGGGCAATGTTGGCGAACATATTGCAAAATACCACGGGCGATCGCCTGAGAGAGACGCTCACGATACTGCGGGTCAGCCAAACGGCGAGCATCCTGATTCCCCGTCACAAAACCCAACTCCAACAACACCGCTGGCATTCGCGTATGGCGCAGCACATAAAAGCGAGCCGTCCGCACCCCGCGATCGGGGCCTCCCGTTGCCTCAAGCAGGTGACCGTGGATTGTGCGAGCCAACTGTTGCCCCGACTGGAAATAATAGGTTTCAACACCATTCACATCTGGGCGACTCATGCTAATGGCATTGGCATGGATGCTGACAAAGAGATTGGCATCGAGTCGATTCGCCAATTCGACCCGAGGTTGTAAATCCACAGTGCGGTTATCCTCACGAGTGAGAATCACGCGAACCCCCTCCTCTTCGAGGAGATCGCGAATCCGGTGAGACATGGGATTGACAATATCGGTCTCACTCAGGCCACCGATTCCGACCGCACCGGGGTCACTTCCCCCATGGCCGGGATCGAGAACAATAACAACCTGTCCCTCCGGGATCGTGCCAGGATCGGGAACATTAGCCATTCCACTGCCCAAATCCGGCGGCGGTAATGGCATTGTGGCCTGATACCCATTCAGTTCGAGAGAGAGCAAACTGGGACTGGGCTGATTAATCTCACCGACCGACACTTGGGGGGCCGGCATGATGCGCACCATAACCGTCTCGGGATCGGCTTGTTCCGCGCGCACCCAAGAGATAGCCTGGCTGTCTTGAGCATTAGGCGGTTGGAAGTTCTGGGACAATCGTGCGCCGCGAATCTCAATTTGATACGCCAGGGTGTTTCGATCCCAATAGGAGCGCTGATCGAGGGGGCGATCGGCTCGAATCAAAATGCGATTGCCCTCGATGGTAATATCAATCGCCTCAATCGTGGCCATTGATGACCGAGGGGACTGACTGAGTGAATCAACCGACGAATCATCCTCCGCTCCTTGAGAGTCCACGGCGACATTCAGGGAATTGGGCGGGGCGCTAGCGTCAAATCCCAGGGTCTTGACATCTGGGGTCGAGGTTTTGATGGGACTCGCTTGGGCGATCGGGGCCAAATGAGCCAACATTAAAACACTTGTGAGACTGGATAACCACCAGTGAACTCTGAGCATATTTCTCCTTGCGGGCTAGACGGCACAACGATGGGATCATTGGGAACAACAGTCGCCCTGATCCCTGTTGTTGGCCCGTCAAAACCAATTGTGTGTGGTGTTAGGCAAACTGCGTTGAAAAATAGCATAAAAAATTCGCCATTGATAGGGCGAGAGGGTCAGAACCTCAACTGTTTTCCCCTTTAACCTACGAGGGAAGGGGAATTGTCACCGGACGTTTATCGACTCCTCTGACCGGTGAGATGCCACCCAATTCCCAATGATCTCGTTGACCTGAGGGGCCGCTTCATCATGGACGCAATGCCCCCCATAGTCTAACTCTCGGAGATCCAGATTGGGTTGCAGCTCAGCAAATTGTTGCGGGCGAGCCAAGCGAGGGGGGACCATGCGATCGCCCCGAGACCAGAGTAATAATCCCGGTGTCGTCATCTCGGGCATCAAATCGAGCAGATTGGGGCAGAACTCCACCTCACTCGCCCCACGAGCGAGGCGAGATAAAGCTCGTGGGGCGCCGCGATCGCGGGCCGGCCTCGAAAAAATCTCTAAAAGTTCCTCATCGACATAATCGGAGTTCTCATAGGCGATTTTGGCCCAGGGACGCAGCCGTTTTGGAGGTCGAATCGCACCGAGGAGGGGGGTCAGCAGCAGGGGGGAGGTAAACAGCCGTTCAATCGCCGCCACCAGAGGACGGGCGAATGGGGGCAAGAGGGCGCGACGTAACCCCGGATCAGGGAGCGTAATCGCCACATAGCCCCAAACCGCCTCAGGATGACGAGCCGCCCCAACCACCGCCACCAGAGAGCCAATGGAATGGCCCACCCAAACCGCTCGACGACGAACCACCAGACGCCAAAACTCATACACCTGTTCAACCCACAGGGACACATTGTAGGCAGTGGCCGCCTTACTCGAGTCCCCAAAACCCAAAAGATCCAGAGCATAAACCGGATACTGCTGACTCAGAGGCCCTAGATTATGGCGCCAATGACCAATCGAGCCGCCGAAGCCGTGAATTAAAATCAGGGGTGGAGCATCAGACCTCGGTCCGGGACGATAACTATAGGCCATCGTCCAACCGCGCCAACGCCAATGGCGTCGTTCACCGAACCGAGGTACTTTGGGAGAAAAGGGTAAAGAAGTCAAGAGCCTACTACAGATGAAGATGAGGAGGTCGCAGAACTGGCCGCCGTTGGCAAGAGTCAGGATTTTATCTTAAGCTAGTTTTGAGTACGCTCAGTCGAAAGCTTAGACGCTGCCCCCCCAAGGCCGAGGCCGGGTGAGTCCCGACAAATTAAGAATTTCTATAAATTTGACCCACATCTAAAGTATTGCGAGTAAAATATCACTACGCTGGCTTAACCGTCGAACAACCTGACGCGCCCTCAACCCCTCTCACGTAACCGAACTTACATCTAAACACACTTAAACCATTACATATGCCTGCAATCGGAAGAAAACGACAACGGGACTTACCCCAAATCAACGAGCGGATTCGTTTCCCCCAAATCCGGGTCATTGCCACAGATGGTGAGCAGTTGGGGATTATGACACCGGCCGAGGCGATTACCGTTGCCGAAGAAAAGGACTTGGACTTGGTCTTGGTCAGTGATAAGGCAGACCCCCCGGTTTGTCGGATCATGGACTATGGCAAATACAAGTTTGAGCAGGAGAAGAAAAATAAGGAAGCCAAGAAGAAGCAGCATTCTTCCGAACTCAAGGAAGTGAAGATGCGCTACAAGATTGAGGATCACGATTACATGGTGCGCGTCAAGCAAGCCCAACGGTTCCTCAAAAGCGGTGACAAGGTCAAAGCCACAGTGATGTTCCGGGGGCGGGAAATCCAGCATACGGACTTGGCGTACCAGCTCTTAGAGCGCCTGGCCAAGGATCTCGATGACATGGCAGAAGTTCAACAACGGCCGAAACGGGAAGGACGCAGCATGATGATGATGCTAGCCCCGAAAAAACAATCTTAACTGCGATCGCCCTGGATTAAAATCATCACGATGACAACGATCAGACCGCCGTCTGGTCGTTGTCTGGTCGTTGTCTGGCCGTTGAGCCAAAACTCATGTCGATTCGTCCTCATGTCTTTTTATTCGGGTGAGCCGAAAGGCTACACTGGACAGCAGGTCGTGCGCCCGGCTTAATCCGGGAGGGGGGAACCGGTGACCTTCGCATCCCGGATTCCTGGTCTAGCCTAGGCTGGACTCTCCCTGGGATCCCCGTGGGATCGATCTCGGGTAGCGTTCGACTGCGACCCACCGACATCAGGACGAGCTAGGCTGAATGGAACTTAAAAACTGGCAATTCAACCAAGGGGGCTGGAAACAGCAGGTGTTGCAGTGGCTCAACCTGCGCCCGGAAGATGGGGAGCGAACCTTATTGATGTTCGCCTTTTATACCGCCACCTCAATTGGGCTGTTATGGCTAGAGGCCGTCACCTATGAGCTATTTTTGGCTCAATATGGGGCAGAATCCCTGACAATTATCTACATTGCCGGAGCAGCCATTGGCTCAGGGTTAGGCTTCTTCTACTCCTGGTTGCAAGAAATTTTACCGATGAGGAGGGCGATCGTGGTGATTGCCCTCCTCATGGCCATTCCTGCCTTTGTCTTCCGCTTTGGCTTAGAACTGCCAATTTTGTTTGGCATCACGGTCTTCGCGATGCGGCTCTGGATTGATGGGGCCTATATTCTCAACGATCTCAACACCTCCATCACCGCCAATCAGCTTTTCAATATCCGGGAAATCAAACGGACCTATCCCATCATTAGCAGTGGCATCCTCCTCGCTGACGTACTGGGGGGATTTTCGCTACCGGTAGTCATTGCCAACTTTGGAGTGCGTAACGTCCTGTTTGTCGCCTGCTTCATGCTTGTCGTGGGCGCCTTACTCCTGTTGTATCTGACCGAAAACTACCGTCAGGCCTTCCCTGATGCGGCTCGTCGCACCGAAGAAGAAGATCCCTCAGACTTCACCACGCGCCGGTTCCAAGGACCCCTACGAACCTATGTTTGGCTGCTGGTGACCTTCTTCGTTCTAGTCGAAGCCCTCTATGTGCTGATTGAGTTCCAATTTTTTAGCGAGCTAGAACTATTTTTTCAACAATTACAGGTGGAGGCCCAGGCCGGGGAACTAACGGATAACGCCTCGATGTTTCTGGGACTCTTGGATCTGACGGAAAGCTCGAACTTCGATAGTGGGATTGCCCGCTTTTTAGGGCTTTTCAACGGTTTCTTGGGTATTTTTGAGCTAATCACTCAATGGTTTGCCTCAAGCCGTGTGGTCGAACGGATGGGAGTCTTCTATGCCGGAGGCATTCTACCGGCTCTGGTTCTCGCGATTGGGGTGTTGTCTCTGATGGGATCCGTAACCGGCAATTTTGAACTCTTTTTTGGGGTCATTGCGATCAAGTTTGTCGATGAGTTGTTGCACTATACCCTGATTGAGGGAACTGGGCCGGTGCTGTTTCAGCCGTTGCCCGAAAGCCAACGCAATGGCTTACAGGCCCTTGTGAATGGGGTAGCCGAGCCGGTCTCAACCGGGGTAGCTGGGGCCGTGATGTGGCTGGCCATCTGGGGAGGGCGTCGGCTTCTCGGCCCTGAACGTTGGCTGCAACTGCAAAGTCCCATTTTTGTCTCTTTCGTGTTGTTGGTCGCCGTAGCCTGGTTGCTGGCGATCTGGTTGATGCGATCGCGCTATGTGGGACTCCTGGTTTCGAGTGCGGAACGGGGACGCTTAGGGGTCTCGGATGTGGACTTTCGGGCCTTGAAGCGATCGGTGGTTGAAACCCTAGAAAAGCCGACATCAGATGCCGATAAACGCTCTTGTGTCGAGTTGCTGAGCCAAATTGACCCGCAAAATGTCGGGGAAGTTCTCGCGCCCTTGCTGGCTAATCTATCACCAACCCTACAACGACAAAGTTTAGAGGTGATGCTCCAATGTCCCAAAACTGAGCATCTGCCTCAAGTTCGGGCCTTGATTGAACGGCCTCAACCCCCGGAAATTTTAGCCCTGGCCCTGCGCTATATCTGGTTGACCGAAGATACCCCAGATATGCGGCAATTGCGCCCTTATCTGCGTTCTGAGGTCGATCCGGTGGTGCGCTCAACTGCGGCTTCGTTGATTATGCGTAAAGGGAATCGAGAACAGAAAGCCGAAGCCACCAATGCGCTACGACGGATGCTGACGCATCAACAGGAGCGGGAACGGGTCATGGGAACCCGAGCCTTGGGAGAAGCGGAGTTTTTACAGGGATTACGGCTATATGTACCCAATCTGCTTCAGGATGAGTCCCTACGGGTGCGCTGTGCCTTGCTCGATGCGATCGCCTCGACGGAACTCGAAGAATACTATCCATCCCTGCTGCGGGGTCTATCCTATAAGTCGACCCGCGACGCCGCGATGCGCTCCCTAGTGCGCCTGGGCAATGATATCCTCGATCGCCTCGTCGAACTGGCTGAGGATATCCACAAACCCGATTTAGTGCGGATGTACGCCTGGAACACCGTCGGGCAAATCGGCACCCCTGAAGCTCTCGATACCCTCGTCAAGCATTTGCTGACCACCTGGGCCACCAGTCGTCGCAACATCTTACGCATCTTGCTCAAAATGCCCGATGAGCGGGGGATTGAGGGCGTTCTCGATCGCCTCGGACGCAGTGGTGTTGAAATTCTCATCGATCAAGAACTCATGTTCCTCGGACAACTCTACGCAGCTCGGGTTGACTTCCAGGTGGCCAGTTCCGCTGAATCTCTCGTGGAACTCCATAACGGGAATGGCTATGTTGAACTGAATGCCGACTCAGCCCTACAACTACTCTGTAATAGCCTTGAGGATCTGCAAAATGACAGTATTGAACGGTTGTTCTTGTTGATGAAGTTCCTCTATCCCCTCAGTTCCATCCAAGCGGCGGCCTTTAACCTCAAATCCGGATCTCGCTCCTACATGGCCCGAGGGCTGGAAATCCTCGATAATACGATTGATATCCCCAGCAAGCGAGCCTTGCTGAATGTTTTAGATCGTCAGGGGGATATGGAAAAATTACAAAGTCTCTCGGATCTGATCGAATATCGACCCCTTCCCCCCCGAGAACGGCTACGACTGTTGCTTGAGCTGCGATATTGTCTCTCAGACTGGCCCCTGGCCTGTTGTTTCCATGTCGCACGCTTAGCACGCTGGAGTTTGGGGGCCGATCAAACCTTAGCGGGATTACGCCATCCGAGGGGGTTTGTGCGAGAGGCCGTCTTAGCCTACTTGCAAGTTGCCTCTCCTCGTGCCTTGATAGAATTGCTACCAAAACTGCAACATGACCCTGATCCTCTCGTGGCGGCCCAAGTCCAGGAGATGATGGTGCAGTTTGGTTTAACGTCGTCGTCTGAGTCGCCGACGTAATCTCAAGTACCCTCGTGTTCTAATCCCCCATGTTAACCAGTGTCGATCGGTTGTTATTTGTGCGAGGTGTTCCCATCTTCAAGGAGTTACGGGACGATTTTCTGGTGCGTCTGGCTTCGGTGATGGATGAATTATCCTTCCCGAGTAATCACACCATTTTTACGGAAGGACAGGAGGGGCGATCGCTGTATATCCTTGTCTCTGGGGTCGTCCGGATTCACATTGGTGATCAGGATTTAGCCAACCTGCCTCAAGGTGCCTGTTTTGGTGAAATGTCCCTGTTTGATGCCGAACCCCGTTCGGCGTCGGTGACCACCTGTGAACCCTGTGAATGTTTGATGCTCACCCAACAGCAGCTTTATGATGCCATTGACGAAACCCCTGGCATTGCCATTAATATCATTCGCCTCCTGTCCCGCCGAACTCGGGAATTAAACCAAAAGCTGAATAAACAGGATGGACAATAGCTATCCCAACGGCCAATTCTCCATCAACAACTCTCAACTCTCAACTGCTATACATCCCAGTCAAGGCCCTAATTATGACCCGCTCTCGTTCTGATGCTCTCTCCCCGGTCGATTGTCGTCCACTGCGGGGTGTGATTTTTGATATGGATGGTGTGCTAACAGACACCATTGAGTTTCATTACCAAACCTGGCAACGACTGGCCGATGAGGAGGGGATTCCCTTCAACCGTCACGCCAATGAAGCCTTGCGGGGACTCTCGCGGCGGGATTCCTTGCTACGACTGTTGCAAGGCCGTGTTTTACCCGAGTCAAAACTTCAGGAATTGCTCGATCGCAAAAATCGCTATTTTCGCAGTTTTATCGAAACAATGACCGCCGACTCTCTCCTCCCCGGGGTACGGCCGTTTCTCGATGATCTGCGGGAGGCGGGAATCAAAACGGCGGTGGCCTCAGCCAGCCAAAATGTCTATGTGGTGATTGAAAAGCTAGGCATTGCTCCTGACATCGATATTATTACCAATGTCTATGATGTCGATCGCCCCAAGCCGGCCCCCGATGTTTTTCTCTATGCGGCACAACAGTTAGGCTTAGGCCCCGAAGACTGTGTGGTGTTTGAGGATGCCGAGTCAGGGGTTGAAGCGGCCCGGGCCGCCCAAATGCGCGTGGTTGGCTTAGGGGATGCGGCCCAGGTGGGGGCGGCGGATTGGATCCTACCGGGACTCGAAGGCATTCGCTGGCATCATGTTCAAGGGACGTTAGGCGCGATCGCCCCCTAATTGGCGTTGCTCAGTCTGAGTCTTCACCGACCTGCGAAGGCTAACGGCTATCATCGATAAACTCAGGAGTGACCGGTTAAGGTCTCTAACTCCTGCACAACCCGCTCTAACTCCTGAACAATGGCACGATCCTCGATCGCCGTCAACGTATCAACCACGGCGCGATAGTACCATAAACTGCCCTCTCGTCCTCCGGTAAACCGCTGCCAAATCTCCTCCCCAACTAAGCGATAATCTTTAATAATCGAACGAGCATTATAGAGTTTATCCGCCGCTGAAACGAGACGCACCGAAGGGGAGGCCGTTCGTAGATGAGCAATATAAGCCGCTTTACGCTCTCGCCAAGGGGGTTTAGGGGTGCTGTCCGCGTCGGTACAGCCTTCGACGATTTCGGCGACGCTGTCCCCGAAACGGCGGCGGATTTCCACGGCGATCGCCCGGCCGCCACAGTCTTCAATGGCATCATGGAGTAGGGCCGCGATCGCCTCATCTTCCGTGGCCCCATACTCTAACGCCTCACTGGTAACTCCCAACAGATGAGCAATATAGGGAATCCCCGATCCCTTGCGAACCTGAGTTTGATGGAGTTCTGTCGCCCATAGGAGGGCCTGTGTAAATCGTTGTGATAGTACCATCGCCAACCCATGAACGGGAACAGTTCCATTTTGCCATGGGTGATGGTGGCAGGTGGGGAGGCTACCCATGAACTTGTCAACTCCGTTGACAGGTGAGATGGATTGGGTTAGCCTAGATGTGTTCTCATTATGAGAACATACTCTTTATATTAACCCGCTTATGAAACTAATCGGTCTAGGGAAGCTCCTAGAGTTTTCAAAGAAATACCCAGATTCTAGGACTCCCTTGGATAGTTGGAGAAAAATAGTCGAACAAGCGAATTGGAGATACTTACCTGATATTAAGGATAGCTATAGTAGGTCAGTTGATTATGTAGAAGGGTATCTTGTTTTCAATATCAAAGGAAATGATTATCGCCTTATTGCCCGAGTGAACTATCGTGCCAAAGTTGTCAAAATAATGTTTATTCTAACCCACCCTGAATATGACAAAGGAAACTGGAAATAATAGTTAATAGTAACGAGTTAAACCCTATTGAGTCTCTAAAATACTGGGGACTCAATAGGCTCACCGAAATTCAGACTTATGGCCACTCCAACCTACGACCAACTCCTAATTCAAGTTCAACCGAAACCCATCCAGTCTTTAGCTGATTATGAAGCCATGCTCTCCGAACTAGATCGACTGATGGAGATTGAAGAATCTCAACTGAGCGATGACGAAACCTCAATGCTAGAGTTGCTGGCAATTTTGATTGAGGATTATGAACGAAAAACTTACCCGATGCCGAACACCGCAAGTCCCCATGATGTTTTAGATGAGTTGGTGGCGGCTCACCAACTCCGTCAGAAGGATTTATTAGATATCTTTGGCTCTAAAGGCATTGCCTCGGAGGTTTTCAATCGCAAGCGAGGGATTAGTAAGACCCAGGCTAAAGCACTTGGGGAGCGATTTAAGGTGTCTCCCAGTGTTTTTTTGTAGTGACTTTTAACTATCATGAAACTGTAGCTCAGAGTACGTCATGAGGGGAAGCCGAGGATGCTAGGAGTCACAAGTCTCCGTCAAATCACGTTAGTTCCCGATAGTGCCATGGTGATGGCGGCCCCAAGTTGGGCCGCCTATCAACATCTCTTGTTGGATTTGGGGGACAATCGCCCCAGTCGGATTGCTTATGCTGGAGGAGAACTGGAGGTTCGGATGCCGGGTGTGTTACATGAGCTGCTCAGTCGAGTCTTGGCGGCGATTGTTGCCACCTTGGCGGACGAATTGGGGTTAGAGTTTAATGATTTTGGTTCGGTACGCCTAGAACATCCCACCTCCCAGAATGCCGTTGAGCCAGATGGTTGTTTTTATCTGCAAAATGCTCAACAGGGCCAGGGATTCGCTGTGGACATCTCGGCGATTGCCCCGGATTTAGTGATTGAGGTAGATATTGCCAGTCGTTCCCAGCGTCGGCTCCCCATTTATGCGGCGTTGGGGGTTCCTGAGATTTGGCTGTATCGTCAGGAACGGTTAGAGATTTTGCGACGGGTGGGGGAAGGCTATGAGCCTCAAGGAAATAGTGTTGCGTTTCCTGGGGTGAGTGCGAGGCAACTGAATCAGTGGTTAGGGTTGCGTCAGACGGGGACGGATTTAACGGTGATTCGCGCTGTGCGACAGTTTTGCCG
>SIHH01000152.1 GCA_004299065.1 Phormidium sp. SL48-SHIP
TCAACCATTTTCAGTTAACCAACTTGGCAAGTCTTTACTCTAACAGCACTCTCAACAGTCATCATGCCAATACAAAAATCGCCATTCCTGAGTCTCAGGAATGGCGATTTAACAGAACCAGTAGGATGATGATATTGACCGTTAGACCTTACAGCAGCTTGATGCTGTTATCTGTGGCAACGTTTTGAGCTAATCAGACTCAAATGGCACTTAACCGTGAATCTCAGGAGCCGACAGTGCAAGGGTCGGAGCCTCAGTAGCGGCTAAATCCATGGGGAATTGGTGAGCATTGCGTTCGTGAATCACCTCAATCCCTAAGTTGGCGCGGTTAATCACGTCGGCCCAGGTGTTGATGACACGACCTTGAGCATCTAACACAGATTGGTTGAAGTTAAACCCATTCAGGTTAAAGCCCATGGTACTCACACCCAAGGCGGCAAACCAGATGCCAATGACGGGCCAAGCGGCGAGGAAGAAGTGGAGAGAGCGGCTGTTATTGAATGACGCATATTGGAAAATCAAGCGTCCGAAATAGCCGTGAGCTGCCACGATGTTGTAGGTTTCTTCCTCTTGTCCAAAGCGATAGCCTTGGTTTTGAGATTGCAGTTCCGTGGTTTCGCGCACCAGGGAGGAGGTCACCAAGGAACCGTGCATGGCGGAGAATAATGCGCCACCGAAGACCCCAATAACACCAAGCATATGGAAGGGGTGCATCAAGATGTTATGTTCGGCTTGGAACACAATCATGAAGTTGAAGGTTCCCGAAACTCCGAGCATCATGCCATCGGAGAAGCTACCCTGACCAATGGGATAAATCAGCAGGACGGCGGTTGCAGCGGCAACGGGAGCCGAGAAGGCCACGGGAATCCAAGGACGCATCCCGAGACGGTAGGAGAGTTCCCATTCCCGCCCCATGTAGGCATAAATGCCAATGAGGAAGTGCAGAACAATCAGTTCGTAGGGACCACCGTTATAGAGCCATTCTTGGAGGTTGGCGGCTTCCCAAATGGGGTATAAGTGCAATCCCACAGCGGCTGAGGTGGGAATCACCGTCGCGGTGATGATGTTGTTGCCATACAACAGGGAACCGGCTACGGGTTCACGAATTCCGTCGATGTCAACAGGAGGCGCGGCGACAAAGGCCAAGATGAAGACCGTTGCACCGGTGAGGATGGTCGGAATCATCAACACGCCGAACCAGCCAATATAAAGGCGGTTGTCAGTGCTGGTAACCCATTGACAAAATCGTTCCCAGAGGGACTCCTTTGTCTGAATTGCAGTGGATGTCATAGATAATAACCTTGTTAAGAACCTAGCATCGCCTCAAAATGATGAAGTCAATAAAATACAAGAACAATGCTTGTGCGGTTCCAGTACAGTCTTAGTAAAACAAAATCGCTACATAGTTGTCAAGGGTATATCTATATGGGAATGTCATGAGACAAGCTGTCAAACTTTAGGCAAGCTGATGAGTTGCGAGGATTACCGCTCGTGTCATGGCTGAAGCCGTGACAGGTCCTCTGGGTGGCTCTGCCGCCTGTACTCGGGAGACATAGCCGCCCCAAAGGCATGACGATCGCATTGAGCCAAGTCATGAGGAACAAGGGTTTGATTAGAAGGAAGCAGATTCTGTATCAGGACTGAGAGCGGTTATTCTGACGGGCCAGGTAGAGCTGGCGGCTGTAGTCAATGAGGCGGCTTTTGGCGGTTCCATAGGCGGCGGCTTCTTGGGGAATTAAGCGCAAGAGACGATTCGCGGTGGCAAAATTCCCCTGTTGGGCAAAGTGGGCCGCTTGTTGCAATAGGTCTTGGGCTTGGTCTTCGCGGGCCTGACGATAGCGTGCGAGTCGCTGTTGGGCTTCGCGATAGGCGCGGGTTTCTGGGGGAATTTGACGCAGATAGCCGATCGCCCCGGCAAAGTCTTCGCCATAGGCTAGGAATTTAGCGCGATAGAGCCAGTAGTCGGCTTGGGTGTTGCGCTTTTGCTGATATTCAATGAGCTTGCTTTGGGCCAGGTCACTGACTGGGGTATCGGCACGAATCTGTTGAAGAAGGGTAATGGCGGAGGCGAAATCCCGTTTTTGGGCGCGATTAAAGGCTTGTTGCAGGATGCGCTGAGCCTGTTGGTCTGAGGAAGGTTGAGGGGGTGCGGCTGGGCTGGCTGGGCTGGGGTCTGAGTGGGCTGGGGTGGCCTGAGGCTGGGGCTGGACGCGAGCTTGAACCTCTTGGGCAAAGCGGGTTAGGTCCTGTTTCCACAATTCCAGTTCTTGTTGGGCCAGTTGTCCCCACACTTCTGGGGCGACGGTGGTGGGGGTGAGGGGGGTATCGGGGTCGGCTTGGGCTAAGTCTTGGGGGAGAGGGGGAAAGTCGCGGTTGGGTTCGGCGTCGAAGAGTTGCTGGCCGTAATACTGGCTGGCTAGGAGAACGGCGGTGACGCCGGCACTGGTTCCGAGGGCATAACACCAGGCGGGGGTTCGGTTCTCGTCCTTCTCGGCGTTGATGACCATTTTGCGGGGACGAGGCGGGAGCGGCAACTGTTGATGGACTAGGGCGCGCTCGGGTGGGGGGAGGTAGGCTTGACGAACGAGGGGGAGAGCGAGGGCGGAGCAGGTTTGGGGCTGGGGTGAGGGGGTGCGGTCTGCCATAGTACTTAGAGGGTGACGGTCAACCGTGACGGCGATATTCTCGGTTCCTCTAGGTACGGTGTGGGGAATTTTTAATCCGGATAGCCTGGGGGGCTTTCGGCTGCAAGGTTTTACGCAGGCCAGTCTAGGCAGGCCAGTCTATAGGGGCAAGATTCTGGGTCGCGTCAAGATTTGTAAGGGGATGCCGATCGCCTCGGGAGGGGTTTGGTAGAATCCCCCTAGAGTGGAATGGGATGTGCTGCGGGCGATCGCTTGACTCAGACCTGTTCTCTTGCCGTCTTTATCAATGCACTATCACTATGGCAAATGCCCTTGCAAACGCACCCGATGTAACTGCGGATAGTTATGTGGTTCTCGGACTGGCGGTGTGTTTCTTACAAGATGATGGAGAGGTGCAACAGGTTCGTGTGATTGAACCGATTACCTCTTCGTCCCTCGAAGCACTCCTGAAAGGCATTCCCACGTCTTATGAGTTGGCCTACGCGACGACGATTGGTGAGATTTTTGATGGGGAAAGCTTCCAAGTGCCTGAGGTGTTCCCACCGGATGCCCAACTCGGCAATGATTTAACGGAGCGAATCATTGCCAGTACCCGCACCTATGCTAAGCGCCCTGAGGCGACTCAGCATATTGGTGTGGGGACAAGCTATCGGGAGTTTAATCACAGTTTGGAGCGTAAGCGCGTCCTCAACAGCGATCGCGTGGTCACAACGGACGATAATGTCAAACAACATCAATATACCCACGAGGTGCTTTAGCAAAACCCTCATGGGCCTTCACTCCTAGCCGAAATGCTGTTCAACGAGGGCTGGGATTTCTTGGGGTTTGATGTTACTGTGCCGAGCCTTTTTGGGTAACACCACCAGGTTCGGTGCAGATTTGCAGCGTTTGAGACAGCCGGTTCCTTGTACTTGAATGGACTCTCCAAGTCCGTACTCGTCGAGACTCTGTTTGAGAAGTTTGCAGAGGTCGCCGCTGGCCCGTTTACGACATTTGGATTTCTGACAGACGAGGATTTTGCCGGCGGGGGCTTTGGCTTTGATGGGGGGGTTGTCGGGTTGACTGGCTGAGGAGGGGGTCTCCTCGATGTCTAGGGCGGGACAGGGGTCTCCGTGACCGGGTTTGCTGAGTTGCCGCAACCCTGGATGGGGCTGAATCTGTTTGGCTTTGAGCTTCGTTTTATCGGGTTTGGCTTTGTGTTTCTCGGTTCCTCGCACGGATACCCAGGTTCCGGGTTCTAGGGCCAAGGATTGCGATCGCAATGACGAACTCAGTTTAATACGGTGGGTTCCTTCTTCGTTGAGTAGGTGCAAGCCCTTGATTTTACCTTTGCTGCTGCTGTCAACGCCGAGGACTCGTCCAACGAGATGGAATTGGGTTTTGGAGGAACTCATAGTTAGGGGTGTTGTTTGGTCGGTTACTGAGAATTGTAGTCAACTAATTTCGGGTTGGCAAGGGTAAGGGCGGTTTGCGATCGCACGATTGGGGCAAATTTACGCGCAAATTCAGGCAATTTGGCGTAAAAACCGTCCCCAAGGACGGATAAGGATACTGCTAATTTGTAACTTTTTTCAATAAAGTGGCCCAGGGCTGACAATCGATTAAGACAGTTAAACAATGACGATTTAAAACCAGAGATTACTTTGAAGTGTGTTTTTGGACGATTAAATATGTCCTAGCGTGTCTGTCTTGCCATACTCTTTTCGATAACCTTGCGATACAGGGACAGTGGGGGAGGGCGAACAGCCGTTCGCCCCGACCGCCATTTGTGGCACGAATGCATGAAAAAAATGGTATAGCCATCGAAGATTGGCTTGGGGAAGGGCGAGGGATGCCAATAGCGATTACGTGAGAACTGGGGACGGTCTGACACTCGTCTTAACTCTCGCCGAGAGCCGTTTTCAGAGTAGCGATGAAGTCAGGATAGGAAATCGAGGCGGCCTGGGCGTTATAGAGGTGACTGGGGCGATCGGCTAAGAGAGCGGCGATCGCCAAACTCATGGCAACCCGGTGATCATCGTAACTGTCCAAATCCGCCCCATGGAGGGGAACCCCGCCGCTAATTTCGAGGCCATCTGGACGTTCGCTAACGTTTGCGCCGAGTTTGGTCAGTTCGCGGGCCATGGCGAGGAGGCGATCGCTTTCCTTGACGCGCAACTCAGCCGCATCGCGAATGACAGTGGTTCCCTGGGCCATCGTAGCGGCGACGGCTAAAATCGGCACTTCGTCAATGAGGCGAGGAATTAACGCACCCCCGAGGTCACATCCCTTTAACTGAGAACTACGAACGCGGATATCGGCGACGGGTTCCCCGGCCACTTCCCGCTGATTTTCCAGAGTTAGATCGGCCTCCATCCGTTGCAGGGCCTCTAAAACTCCCGTGCGAGTTGGGTTAATACCGACATTTTGCACCCGCAAATCCGAACCGGGAAGAATGGCGGCGGCCACCAGCCAAAAAGCGGCAGAACTAATGTCTCCGGGAACGACAACGGTTTGTCCCGTGAGTTGAGCGGGGCCAGTGAGGGTGACGCGGTGACAACTGGGGTCTACGTCAATCTCAGCCCCAAAGGCCCGCAACATCCGTTCACTATGATCGCGGGATAGGGCCGGTTCGGTGACGGTGGTTTTGCCTTCGGTACTGAGTCCGGCGAGAAGAATACAGGATTTGACTTGAGCCGAGGCGACAGGAGAGTGGTAATGGTTGGGGGTGAGTTGGCGGCCATAGATGGCGAGGGGAGCAAGTTTCCCCCCTTCTCGGCCCCAAATGCTGGCTCCCATCTGTTGCAGTGGGGTGACCACCCGAGACATGGGCCGCGATCGCAGAGATTTGTCCCCAGTCACCGCAAAAAACTGTCCGGGTTGGGAGGCCAGTAGGCCCAACATCAAACGTAGGGTGGTTCCAGAATTGCCGGCGTTGAGGATATCGTTAGGTTCTTGGAGGTTGCCAATTCCCAAACCTCGAACGCGAACCTCTTGGTCTGAGAGTTGCGAAATGTCTGCCCCCATTTGCCGAAAACAAGCGGCGGTACTTTGAGGATCGTCTCCGAGGAGTAGGCCTTTAATGGTTGTTTCCCCTTCGGCGATCGCGCCCAACATCAGGGATCGATGGGAAATGGATTTATCACCAGGGATTTGAATTTCTCCCGAGAGGGCAACTCCTGATGTTGGGGGAGTAATAACTAAATCTTGACGTTGTTGATCGGTTTTGACTGTTACGATGGGGGAAGACATATCATCTACTAAACAGCTAGGACAGTGGACTTATCTTAGCCCGTGGCTTGCTCTCGTGATCGCCGATTTGCGTCCATCCCTGACTCTCTGGTTTTTCTATGCTGACTCACCGCAAACCCGCTTGTCTGTCTTTGATTTCTACCGATCTCCCTCTGTGGTCTATGGTGGAAACCACGGCAACTCTCTATCAAAAAGACCAACAGCGGTTTCATCTGCTGTTGAACGAACCGGCGGTTCTTGGGTGGCAACCCCAGTCCAATGCCGACTCTGACGGCCAACCGGCCCCCACTCCGACGCGACTGTTATGGTTTGAGATTTCTCCTTATCGGGCGATCGCCACCATGCAGGGACAGGGAGGACTCAGCTATCGTCATCTCTGGGAACGGGGAATGTATGGCATCAGTCGCTATTGGCTGCGAGGAGAAGACCCCCATTCTCATAGTCAGATGCGCCTGCGCAATTATACGCGGCAACTGGAGTTTTCCGGGGAGTCACTGCCGGAACATTTGCGGCTCGACTATGAACTTTGGTCGGGACAACTGTCTCTAGGGCGATATGTCCTCAATTTGGAGATTCACTCGTGATGTCGGAATCTCTCTAAAACACAGCAAAAAACCATCCCCCCGTCTCTAATACGGACAGGGGGATGGTTTTAGAGTCTGGGTCTAGTTGGAGGGGTTGGCTTCGTTAACTTGTGACGCTGAGGCCGCCTCTGAGGCACTGTTATTGATTTCAGCGTTAAAGGCTTCGAGGCGATCGCTGTCACTGGGTAAGGCGGCCAAAGCATCGAACCAGATGCTTGACTCGGCGTAGGCTTGGGCCACGTCTTCAGGAGTGGTGGCGGCATCGAGTCGGGTTTGGAGGTCTTCGGAGACGTCAACCCGTTCAATCCAGCCCTGGGCGAAAACGTCAGCAGACCGGCGTTGAGCGTTGCAGATGACGGATACGGTCCAACGGTAGGTTTTGCCGACTTCTAGGGACTGTTCTGAGTCTAAGGCGACTTGATTCATACCCGCTTCTAGGCGGTCAAATTCTTCGACGTAGATGGGGTTGGGGTTGCCATCTTCGACGAGGGTAAATTCAACAGGCCGGTTGATGGTATGCTCGGCGAGCCAGTAGAAGACAGGCTGACCCGAGACGGTGTAGGCGGTATGGTCGACGGGAGCAACGAGGGTGACGTCGATTGTGGTGTCTTTGTCGCTGGCGATCGCCTCACAGCCGCGAGATCCGGTCCCTTGGGTCTGTTGAGGACGACCGCGATTGGGGGGAGTATAGGCGATAGGACTAGCATTGACTCTTGCAAGCCAGGCGGAGGTTTCGGGGCGACGCAGTAGCGATGAACTGGTCGTCAGGGCCGCTTGGCCGACGACCAAGCTAGCGGTTCCTATCGTAACGGCAAGTATCTTGCTAAACGGTTTCATAATTGTGTTGCTCCCCATAGAGACGGGTGGGACATATTCTTTAACTTATGCCGACTATGATACCATGTAAGATCGGTTTCGTCTCGTGGAGGTCAGGATTCGGCGATGGTGGTGGCTTGCAGTCGATCGGGGAAGTTGGTGGGGGCGATCGCGGCCATGGCGATGGTGGCCGGTCTGGAGGTCTCGGGACAGCCAAGTTTAGCTCAGGGAGAACCGGAGCCAATTTGCGAGGAGGCGTTGGCGGGGGCCATTGATGAGATTCGCCTCAACCACGGCCCGGGGTCTCGTTGGGGGATTTTGGTTGAGTCTCTGGGGGGCGATCGCACGTTCTACCGTCGCGAGGCACAGCAGTATTTTTTACCGGCCTCGAACGTCAAACTTCTCACCACCGCCGCCGCCTTAACTCATCTCGGCCCTGATTATCGGGTTCGTACCTCAGTCTATCGCACGGAAACGGGGTTGCAGATCGTCGGCCGGGGAGACCCCACCCTAACCGGTGAACATTTAGAGACATTGGCGCAACAAGTGGCGGCGGCGGGAGTGACTCATGTTGGAGAACTCTGGCTCGATGCCAGTTATTTCCCAGGGGAGGCGGTGAATCCTCGTTGGCAATGGGAAGATGTTCAAGCGGGGTATGGCGCACCGGCTAATAGTGCCATTGTTGACCGCAATGAGATTCCCTTTACCCTGCATCCTCAAGAGATTGGGGAACCGTTGCGGGTGGAGTGGGAACGGGAGGAGGATGGCTCTCCGGGTCGTTGGTGGTTAGATAATCGCTCCCGAACCGTGGCGGCGGAGGAGTCCGAATGGCTACGGTTGGGACGGGGGTTCAGAGACCCGATGATTACGATTGAGGGGGAGTTGGCGGCGGGATCTGAGCCAGCGGCGGTGTCGGTGGCGCAGGTGTATCCCAATGAAGCCTTTTTAGATCACTTCTGGCGTCAGTTGCAAGCTCAGGGGCTGCCGGTGGGAAGTCGCCGCATTACCGAGGTTCCCCGGTTGGTGAAAGGAGTCGAAATTGCAGCAGTCGATTCTCCCTCTCTGGGGAGTTTGGTGGAGCGAACCAATCGGGTCAGTGATAATCTCTATGCTGAGGTGTTGTTGCGTTGGTTGGGGGTCACGGCGTCGCCAGAGTTGTTGTCTGAGGAGGAGTCCTCGGGGAGACCCCTCGCGGCGGCGGAGCGAGGATTGCAAGTGATGAGTCGGGTGTTGGCTCAGTTGGGGGTTGATGAGGAGCTGTTTCAGGTCAATGATGGGTCTGGGTTGTCTCGGGTGAACTGGGTCAGTCCTCAGGCGTTGGTGCAGACGTTACAGGGGATGGCCAGGAGTCCCCAGGGGAGTCTCTATCGGGCCTCGCTACCGGTGGCGGGGGAGTCGGGGACGCTGCGGTATCGTCTCGGGGATAGTCCGGTGGCGATTCAGGCGAAGACGGGGACGATTGCCGGGGTTTCGGCGTTGTCAGGGTATTTGGAGCATCGGGAGTATGGAACTCTGACCTTTGCGATTATGGTGAATCAATCAACGCGATCGGTGAGCGAACAACGGGCGGCGATCGATGATATCGTGCGGCTATTGACTCAGGTTCGTCCCTGTTCGGGGTAACCTGGGATTGGATGTTGAGCTTGGGATTGGCTGAGTCCATCTCTCGTTTTTGTCTATGCTGTTCATCTGCGTCCCATTGTTGAGTCGTTTACGTTGTGACCCCTGTGAAACGTCAGCACCCCGATCCTCCGAGGCCGTCAACTGTCTCTAATCCCCGTCCTTCTACTCATATTCATGTGAGTCATAATCCCATGATTCAGATTGAAGATACCTATCGTTTTGAGCAACCTGACCAACTTATTGATGCATTTAACGTGAACCAAGGTGAGGCGATGAAAGAACTCCAGCATTTAGCCGCATGGGTCCGAGAGCAATATCCTGAGGGGTATTTATTAACCTGGTTATTGAATCAGCCGGGGTTATGGTGGTGCGATGGCGAGATTTATCAGGCGGCGTTGTCGAAGGATGGCGCTCGTTTGAAACGCTATGTGCAGAAGAATGACCAGCAGGAGATGTTGCAGGGGATTGCCAGTAAGCTAACTCATGATGAGAGTTGGAATGCGTTGGCGGTAAGTTTGGGACGGATTTTTGCTCTGTATCAGCAGGAGTTGACTCAGTTACAGGAGCGACGGGTGCAACAGGTGGCGCGATCGCGATCGAAGTCCTCGGATTCGGAGAATTGGTCGTCGGATATTTCGGTGCAAAAACCCCTTCCTGATCCCAATGCTGACCCCATTACGGGAGTGGAAAAGGGTTAGTATTGCAGGTTATCTCGTGCCATGGCT
>SIHH01000153.1:0-3892 GCA_004299065.1 Phormidium sp. SL48-SHIP
GAACAGGGAACAGGGAACAGGGAACAGGGAATAGGGAACAGGGAACAGGGAATAGGGAACAGGGAACAGGGAATAGGGAACAACAACTTAGGCCTTTACCTTTGTTGTTGCTCGTTCTCTTCCGGCTTAACCTGACTTTGTAGATGATTGTTGATTAACGATTAGCTGCTCAAACTGACTGAGGGAAATAACTGTAATACGTGGATCTTGCTCAGCTTGATGTCGCATTAATTCTGTATTGTAGCCCCAATCCGCCAAATAAAGCTGCACTGCACTTAAATCCTCTTGTTCAGCCACAGAATCGAGAGTATTGAGCCGATCTTCGATGAAGATAATCTCCGAGTAGGGAGTTTCAGTTAAAAGGCGACGCAAGATTTCTTGTTTTTCAAGTTTAACCTCTTTGCCAAACAACTGATTACGCTGCAACTCGATGCCTTGTTCGGCTAGAAGTGCGCGCACAAAACGTCCTTCCTTGGTCGTAATAATGACCCAGGGAATATCCGCCTGCTGTAAGTGATTTAACTGCTCAATCACTCCTGGATAGAAGCGATGTAAACTCAACCAGTTATCGATATTTTCGCGAATCCAACTATCTCGAACTCCATCAACAGCATTCGCCAGTTCACTGCGATTGAGTTGTTCAGCCTCGACAACCGTCTGACACACCTGTCGCCAATCGTTTAAGATCTCAGCTTCAGAGTAGCCCAACAGGCGCGATCGCAGCACGACGGGCATTTCCCAGCCGGTTTCGACAACGGGACGTAGGCGGTAAAAACTCGCGGCTAGATCCTCGGGTGGCGTCGTTTGACTCGGGGACCAAACCTGACAGTAGGCCCGCCAAGCGGTTTGGAAATATTCAATCAGTCCGTTACATAAAACACCGTCAAAGTCTAGGGCAAAAAGAGTTGATTTCATCGCAGAGTCGAGTAAATTGAGCCAATTGGCAGGATTTTAGCACCCTCGCCTCCCTGCCGGAGAGACGAGACGGCCTCCTCTCTACCAGGATTCTAGGAGACGCCAGGGGATTCAGGAGACCGAAATCTCAATCTGAGGAGGCCAAATCAGTTCGCTAAGCTTAAACAAAAAAAGAAGACAGTTGCGGGTTAATCAGAGACAATAGAAAATAGACCCGGACTCGCCAACCCGTCCCAGCGCGCATCATCATGATCTTCTGCCTCAATCCCAACTGCTCGCAGCCCCGAAATACAGACGATGCCAGTCACTGTGTCACCTGCGGTTCCCGCCTCAAACTGCGAGGACGGTATCGTCCCACGAAACCATTAGCGAGGGGAGGATTCGGCAGAACTTACATTGCCGTCGATGAAGATCGTCTCAATACCTTTTGTGTGATTAAACAACTGTTGCCCCAAGACAACGGCAGTGATGTCACGGAAGGCAGCTACGACAAGACCATCTCCTTGTTCTACCAAGAAGCGACCCAACTGTCAAAACTGGGAGAACACCCTAACATTCCTACCTTGTTTGCTTTTTTTGAGGAAGAGGGACGGCTTTATCTGGTGCAGGAATATGTCGATGGACAAACCCTATGGCATGAGATGGAACGGCTGGGAGGGTTTGAGGAGGCAAAAATCCGTGAGATTCTCGTGCAACTGTTACCGGTGTTACGGTACGTGCATCAAAATAATGTGGTCCATCGTGATATCACGCCGGTGAACATTCTACGGCGCAATCGTGATGGCAAACTCATGTTGATTGATTTTGGTGTCTCGAAACAGTTAACCAAAACGGCTTTAGCTGAACCGGGGACGAAAGTTGGCACAATGGGCTATGCGCCCTTAGAACAGTTACGGAGCGGTCAGGCCTATCCGGCAAGTGATATTTATAGTTTGGGGGTGACCTGTCTGCAACTGTTGACCAACACGCGCCCCGATGTGTTGTTTGATCCGATGCAAGGGTGGCGTTGGCGGGAATATCTGGCGGCTGAGAATATCTCGGTGAGTGCAAGGCTGGGGGCGATTCTCGACAAGATGACTCAGGAACGACTCCGCGATCGCTATCAGTCTGTTGATGAGATTATTCGCGATTTCAAAACGCCAACCAGTCAACCCCAGACCGGCCGTCGCTCGGCCAAACAGCGGAAAACGGCTGTGGCTCAAAATCAGACCTATACGCCCCTATCGCGGCCAAACTCCTCCCCTGCGAACGCTTCACTGCCGCCGACGCATCTCGATACGCCACCATCTCAGCAGCCCCGTCGTTCGATGCCACCGCTGCCTCCGAAACCCTCATCGCTGACGCCGGTTCCCTCAGGGCGGACCTTTCCGACATCTAACAGTCGCTTTAAGGAGATTACCCCAATTTCACACCGGCCGCCGTTGCCGACCACTCGCGGCTGGCATTGTGCCTATACGTTGCCGGCGTTGGCGTCGTTAGTCAGTTGTGTGGCGATTCATGAACTCAGCCACAAGCCGCAATCCCTGTCGCCGAATCTACGGACATCGGCACTACCCTGGATTGTGGGGGGAGGCTTGGACAATACGGTCTTTGTCTGGAATTTACAGACGGGCCAACTTCAGTATGCTCTCGATCGCCATCGTCGTCCGGTGAATGCGGTGGCGATTAGTCCCGATGGCCGGGTGTTAGCCAGTGGGGGCGATGATGCGACGGTCAAGTTATGGAATTTGCGATCGGGAGAACTCCTCGATAGTCTCGGGGGGCATTTACGAGGGGTAACCTCGTTGGCGTTTTCGGCTGATGGTTCTTGTCTGATTAGTGGCAGTAAGGATCGCACGCTTCAGATTTGGACACCGGGCCAGAGTGAGACGACGGGGGTGCTGAAAACACCCTCGGGTAGTATTAAGGCCATTGCTCTCTCGTCTGATAGCCGCTGGCTCGTCAGTGGGGGACTCGATAATAAGATTTATGTCTGGAGTTTGGGCGATCGCCAGTTAGTCCATACGCTGACGGGCCATTTAGGGTCGGTGTTATCGGTGGCCATCTCGCCGGATAGTCAGTTTTTAGCGAGTGGGAGTAAGGATCGCACGATTAAGGTCTGGAATCTTGTGTCGGGGACGGAAGTCTGTACTCTGGCGAATCATCTTTGGGATGTCAATGATGTGGCGTTTGGTCTCAATGAGGATATGTTGGTGTCAGCCAGTAGTGATAAGACTATCAAAATTTGGAGTATTCAGGGCCGCCGCGTTTGTGATACACTCTCGGGACATATGGGGGCGGTGCATGGGATTGCGGTGGCTCGACGCAGTGGGGCGATCGTCTCGGGGAGTTGGGATAAAACGATCAAAATTTGGTGTTGGCACCGATAGGGGAACAGCCAACCCTAACCCCCACCGAAAGGGGACGGCAAGAGGAGTGGGACCACTTGCCGCTAGGGAGTTAGGATTCGACGGGTTCTCCGGCGGCTTTCCATCCAGCTAGGCTCGGGGGAAAGGATTTAACATTGTCATAGCCGAGGAGTTGCAGGCTCGTTAAGCCAATGGCTGTGCGATAGCCGCTACTGCAATAGAGAATAACCGGACGATTTTTGGGAATTTGACTCAGGTTTTGACTGAGACGGCGTAGGGGAATGTTGATGGCGTGAGGAATATGGCCCGCTGCATATTCCGAGGGTTCGCGGACATCCACAATTAGGGGATTGTCGCGGCTGATGACCTGTTTGAGGGCTTGGATATCTCCGGTTTTGTAATAGTCGGCGGGGATGGTGGTCAAAAAGTCATCGATCGCCTCGGAGACATCAACCGAGACATCAACCGAGACATCAACCGAGTCGGCGGACTGGCTGGCCAGGGCCATCTGAGGAACGGCCAAACCGAAGACAACACAGAGAATCAGGGTCACCAGTAGGGGCGAAAAATCTTTCGCCCGTACGATAGAATCTTTCGCCCGTACGATAGAATCTTTCGCCCCGACGATA
>SIHH01000153.1:3902-9578 GCA_004299065.1 Phormidium sp. SL48-SHIP
ACGATAGAATCTTTCGCCCCGACGATAAAGGATTTAATCATTTTCATCATGGCAGGATTACAAATTAACGGTAACTCACTCGCGACTGACGGGCATATCCCGAGAGGCGACGACATCAACCCCCGTATCGAGGGCATTGGCTAACACCACATCCCCCATCGAAATCGGGGCCTGAAGCGTCAATTCATGGAGGGCCTCACAGAGATCGCCCATTAACTCCTTGGGAATCGCATCCTGGGTTTTCACCGGAAGCCTGGCCCAGATTCCATTTTCAACTCGTACTGTGGTCGTTACCATCCGTTTGGGGGCAACATGTTCTTGGCGGGCATAGGCATCGCCGCGACGGCAGCTATTGCCTCGTACTTCTACGACTTCCCCATCAATATCATCGACCTCTAAGCGACAGCCCATGGGACAGCCGATGCAGAGATAATGGGTGGTTTCTGGCTGTTGTGTTTGTGTAGCAGTGGTCATGATTGGTTCCTCTCGATTCGGGATTTGGCGCGGGTGACGAGTTGGACCGGTTAGTTGTCTGGGACAATATCAACTCGTAGGCTATCCCCATGAAACTGTTGTAAGAACTTCGGCCGCACCTTAATGTTGACCATTTCAGCCGGGAGAACGTAGCGGATTTTCTTCTCGTAGATATCTCCGAGACGCAAGACACAGTTTTCCATCGGCTTACGAACTCGCATATACACCGTGTGGTCGCGATCGCTCGAAATGGTTTGGGGGACACAGTAGCCGACATTTTCCCCGGCTGTCAGACGAATGTTATCGGGGGGCGGCTGTTGTCCTCGGGCGTAGAGTCCGGCGTTACGTCCGGCGAGTTCTGACTCCTGACTGACAAAATCCACTAAATCGTGAATATGAACCGTATTCCCACAGGCGAAAACCCCATCTTTGCTGGTTTCCATGGTACTGGCCACTAGGGGGCCGCTGGTCACGGGGTCGAAGCGTAGGTTCAACTGACGGGCTAATTCGTTGTCGGGAATCAGGCCAATGGACAGCAACAGGGTATCACAGGGAATCCGCTGACTGCGGCTCATATCGGGGGTAAAGCCCTCAACTGGGGCGACGGTCACGGCTTCGAGGCGATCGCCCCCATGAATATCGACCACAGTGGTGGACAAATGCAGGGGAATATCGAAGTCATGCAGACATTGAACAATGTTGCGGTTCAAGCCGTTAGCGTGGGGCATAATCTCATAGACACCGACCACTTCAACCCCTTCTAGGGTTAGCCGTCGAGCCATAATCAAGCCAATATCCCCTGATCCTAAAATCACGGCTCGATTTCCCGGCAACAGGCCCATCATATTGACAAAGCGTTGGGCTAAGCCAGCGGTGAGAACCCCTGAGACTCGGGTTCCGGGGGTGCGAATGGCGCCTCGGGTGCGTTCTCGCGCCCCCATCGCTAACACCACCGCCTTACTGGAGAGAACATTCACCCCAGCCTGGCCGGACATGAGTTTGACGCGGTTGTCTCGGTCTAAATCCAAGACATAGCTATCGGTGGCCAGGTCGATATCTTGATCTAAGACCTGTTCGAGATAGCGTTGAGCGTATTCGGGGCCGGTGAGTTCTTCTTTGAAGTGATGTAGGCCAAAACCAGGGTGGATACATTGCAGTAGGACCCCTCCGGCTTCTTTTTCGCGATCGACCACTAGGACTCGTTCGGCGCCGCTTTCTTTGGCCCCGATCGCCGCTCCCATTCCCGCCGGGCCACCGCCGACGACCACCACGTCATAGTCAGGTTTTAGATGTTTGGGATTGGTAATTAGCATGATTTGGACACCTCTTCTTGTCGGGGACGGGCCACCCAGGAGTCTCCGCCGCGTTTGGTAATGGCGGTTAGGGGAAGGTCGAGTTCTTCGCTCAGTAGCTGCATACAGCGTCCGGTACAGAAACCTCCCTGACAGCGTCCCATCCCGGCGCGGGTGCGGAATTTGATGCCATCGAGGGTGCTGGCCCCGCGACGAATAGCATCTCGGATCTCGCCTTCGCTGATAAATTCACAGCGACAAACGATCCGCCCATAACTGGGGTCTTTTTCGGCCAGTTCGATTTGTTCTTCGGTTGAGAGACTCGCGAAATGGATGGGTTTGGGAATGGTGGGGATGAAGTCGTCTTTGGGGGTGAGGGATAAGCCTTCATCCCGTAGGATCTCGACGAGGAGGGTGGCGATCGCCGGGGCGGCGGTTAAGCCGGGGGACTGGATTCCGGCGACGTTGATGAATCCCGGTTTGGCGGTGGGGCCGATGATGAAGTCTTCGCTGCCGGTGACGGCCCGCAAGCCGGCAAATTCGGCGATGCAGTCGCGAGGGCTAATTCCCGGAACGACCTGAGTCACGCTGTTGAAGACCTGTTGACCGCCTTCGGCGGTGGTGGTGAGGTCTTCTTTGCTGTCTACATATTCGGCGGTGGGACCCACCATGAGGGTTCCGTCATAGGTGGGAATGACGAGGATTCCTTTGGAGACGGGGGTGGGACAGGGGAAAATAACGCGCTTGACAAAGCCGTTGAGGCGTTTGTCGAGGAGGTATTCTTCGCCTTTGCGGGGGCGGATGGAGAAGGTCGCCACTCCGGCCAAGTCCGCCATTTTGTCGGCGTAGAGTCCGGCGGCGTTGAGGATGAAGCGCCCCTGTAGGGTTTCGTTGGGGGTGATGACGCGCCAGTGGTCTCCCTCTTGTTCGATGGCGGTGACGCGGCGATCGCATTTGATGTCAACACCATTGCGGGCGGCACTTTCGGCTAGGCCGAAACAGGCTTCGTAGGGGTTAATGACGCCGGTGGTGGGGGCGTAAAGGGCGGCGATCGCCTCGGTGCTGATTTGAGGTTCTTCGGCTTGAATGCGGGCTTTGTCCCACAGTTCTAAGCCGGGAACCCCTTTGCGCTTGCCATAATCTTGCAGTTGGTCGAGGGTGGGGAGTTGGTCTTCGTCCATGGCGACGGTGAGTTCACCGATGCGCTTAAAGCCAAACCCCAATTCGTCGCAGAGGGTATCCCATTGTTGGTTTCCCTCCCATTCGAGTTGTCCTTTGAGGGTTTCTGGGGGACCGTGATGGCCGCCGTGGATGATGCCGCTATTGGCTTTGCTGGTTCCAAACCCGACTTCTCCTTCTTTTTCAATCAGGGCCGTGGTAATGGCATAGCGACTCAGTTCGCGGGCAATGGTACAGCCAATTACACCGCCGCCAATAATCAATACGTCGTAAAGCATGGCGAACCTTGTAGCAGTGGGCAGTTAATAGTTAACAATTAACGGTTATTAACGGTTACAAAATTGTTATTAACTATTAAGTTTGGGAATGTTAGGAGTGATAGCTTGACAAAAGGTTTGTTATGTGATATTTAACCTTTGCCAATTTGGGTTTTGGATTCTCAAACCGGTGAGTAAGCGGGTTAACAACAGCCAAAACCATCGATATCAACTCGTATTTTCAGTATAACGATCAAGTTTTGGCGGATTACCGCTGAACTCTTAAATTGTTGTGAATCTTTGTAGTTGGTTTGAGATTCTCGGGGAGATCTCGATCGCCTCTGGGCCAACTCCGTCTCTCTACATGAGTTCACAAGGGCTAGTTCACAATCGCCAAACGCCGTCGTCGTTGAGCGAGTTCACTGGCTAAGGCGATCGCCGCCAGGGTGCTAGTGGTACGAGCCAATCCTCGGCCGGCAATATCAAAGGCGGTACCATGATCGGGGGAAGTGCGAACAAAGGGCAAACCAATCGTGGTATTCACCGCTAAATCAAAGGCCATGAGTTTAACCGGGATTAACCCTTGATCATGATACAACGCCAGATAGGCGTCGGAGACTGGCACATCAGCGGTTTCAAACCAGGCCCGTCCTGGATTCACCCAGAGGGTATCTGGGGGAGTCAGTCCCCGCAACTTCACCCCTGGGCGTTTTTGCCGTTCGGCTTCTAACCAAGGAGAAAGGCGATCGATTTCGTCGCGTCCGAGTTCTCCCGCTTCGCCGCTGTGGGGATTGAGTCCAGAAATGGCGATATCGGGGGCCGCGATGCCAAAATCTCGTTGGAGAGACTCCACCAGTAAATCGAGTTTGCTCGTCAATAACTCTGGGGTGAGGGCTTGGGGAACCGCCTCTAGGGGAATGTGGGTGGTGGCCAGAAGCGATCGCAAGGTCCAGCCGGTATGGGGCGATCGCCCCACGAACATCATACCCACGCGATCGCAGCCGGCCCCCTGAGCCAAACATTCAGTTTGTCCTGGATAGAGATGGCCCGCTTGATGCCAAAGAGACTTCGCGATGGGTGAGGTGACAATCGCATCAAACTCCCCGGCCCGAGTTCGGGTGATGGCGTCTTGTAGATAGGCGAAACTCGCATCACCCGTGGCCGCTGTTCCCTGGCCAGGATGAACTGGCTCACTATCAATATCAATCAATTTGAGGTCTTCAGGATCGCGAAGGGGTTGGCAGCGATCGCTCCACCGCGTCACCTCGCACGTCTCCCTCAGCCGCTGATAGGTGTCCTGCAACACCCGCCGGCTACCAATCACCGTAATATCTGAAACGGGGAGCTGCTCATCGGACAAGGCCTTAAGCACAATTTCTGGGCCAATTCCAGCCGGATCTCCGAGGGTGAGGGCAAGACGGGGTAGTGACATGGGGAAGAAGAAAACAGGGAACAGGTAACAGGGAACATCGGAACACCGGAACAGGCAACAGGCAGAACCCACCCTTAAGACGGCTAGATTGAGGAGGATTGTAGCCCGAGGTCTTCCTTGCTCAAAACAGAAACGCAGCAAAAGTGGTAGAATCCCAGTGAGCTACGAGTCCCGAACCTCGTTTAGGCCAACATTATCAAACTACATTGAGATCACAACTATGAGCGGAGAAATTTTCAACGCAGCCATTCTTTCATCCACCCTAATTTTGGTCGGCCTCAGCTTGGGCTTCTTGCTTCTCAAAATTGAAGGAGGGGAAGAAGCCTAAGACCTCGCAACCATGGGTAAGGGAGGAACGCCCTGTCCTTACCCGTGATTACCCGTGATCCGGCTCATCGAGATGTTCTGCAACCTCATGATAGAGAGTTGCCACATGATCATCTTGGAGATAGTAAAAAACATTACGTCCCTGCCGACGATAGCCCACAATGCGATGGGCGCGAAGGGTTCGCAGTTGATGGGACACCGCTGACTCGCTCATATTGACCACAGCCGCAAGGTCACAGACACATTGATCTCCCTGAGACAAGACCGAGAGAATCCGCAGACGGTTGGGGTCGCCCAGACAACTGAAAAAAGCTGCCATCTGCTGTGCTTTGTCCACATCAAGGAGGCGCGATCGCCGCGATCGCACCTCCGTCAAGTCCACCGGATGGCGAACGGAACAATGGGGGGACTGAGTTGCCCGAGTGTTGGCCTGAGTGTGCTGAAGTTCATCCATAATTATGTCTACTCTAGCGCAAAGAAGACCCTCTCCCCAGCCGGAAACTCCCCAATCGACGGCTCGGAAACCGTCAACCGAGGCCAAATCCTCCGGGCGAGTCCCTCGGCGATCCGGCAAGTATGAGAATGTTGCGGTGGTGTCGTTAATATATGTTAACATTTCTGACAAGTTAGAGTCTGCCCAGTCTGTCGTCTTGTCTCGATCCTGATTGCGCTGGGAGTTGTATCAGGAGGAGCGACTGTCGTTACTGAGATCCCC
>SIHH01000154.1:0-3693 GCA_004299065.1 Phormidium sp. SL48-SHIP
GGCAAAACGCCAAGGAGTTACTATTATGGGACGCAAAGCTAAACTCAAACAACAACGTCGCCAACAACAGGCGAACTCAGCCGATCAAAAACAGGACGAACAACCGACCTATAAAGATACGGATTTTGTCGAAGAACTGCAAAAACAGGGATACCCGAGTTTGGGAGGCGATCGCGCCCCTGATGTCCCCCCACCTCGCCGAAATTAATGGGTTTTAAACGGTTGTTTGAAAGAGCAGCTTCGAACGGGTTTTTAAAGGCTTAATACCATGTTTGAATAACCTTGCCATACATGAATACTGGGGAAGGGCGAACAGCCGTTCGCCCCGACCGTTATTCCACCCATCAATTTAAGGGTAGAAAAATCGTCAACACTTCTCCCTGCTGGGGTCGGTTTCGGATAATGAGTTTTCCTCCTAATGCCTGAAATAGATTCTTCGTTGCCGAAAGATTTAGGCTAAGATTGCCAGTTTCTGGCTGAAAGTTCAGCAATTGCCCAATGGATTTAAACGAGGGCGTGGGCTGAACCTTATGTTTATGATTAGA
Organism: Phormidium sp. SL48-SHIP; assembly: GCA_004299065.1. Lineage (GTDB taxonomy): Bacteria > Cyanobacteriota > Cyanobacteriia > Cyanobacteriales > Geitlerinemataceae > Sodalinema. The sequence continues at coordinate 546 of SIHH01000154.1, forward strand.
GTCTGAATTGGCTTTAAGTTGCAGTTTTAACTGATGGCCAGCGGGCATCACTTTCACCTGAATATGACTTCCCAAGGGAAGGCGACTGGAAAAATGGTCGATCGCCCCAGTCAAAACCCGATCCAATAAATTCGGATCACTCACCACTTGAGGCATCTGTTGTGGGAGCAAAACATCCAACGTCAAACTGCGACGACTGGCTTGTTTTTGCCAGCGAGGGATACAGGTATCCACCACATCCGCTAACGAGGTGGCCGTTAGGTGCATCGGCGATCGCGATCGCTCCCCAGTTTCCAACTCCACAGCTTTGAAAATCAACTCAAAGCGGCCAATCTGTTCACTACATTCGCGATCAATCGACTCCAACCAAGGACGAACCCCATCCGGGACATCCTTACGCTTTAAAATCAACTTGGTTAGGGTGCGAATCGTACTGAGCGGGGTGCGGACTTCATGGGCGATCGCCTGCAACAACTCCACATCCGGCGCTTCAGATACATTAGAATTAAAGGGAGGACTAAAGGTAGGATTAAAAGGCGTTTCAAACACCGCTTTCGAGGGAACATCCACCCGAAAATTCGTCCGAAATGACGCCCAATTTCCTCGAGTTGACGCTTGAGTCGAAGAGGATTCAGAACCGCTTGCGTGAGCCGTCGCCGTATAGAACAACGCTTGTCCGAACTGCATCACCGTTTTATAGTGAGGCTCCACCGGCCGATAGTGACGCCATTGGTCCTCAATGTCCGCCAGGGCCTCCGTTCCTTCGAGGCGATCGCGGAGTAATTGCCAAGCCGCCGCCACCACATCCGGGTCAAACGAGTATTGAAACAGAGGACTTCCCCGCTCATCCCAACCGCGCACCATAACCAGGCTAAATCGGGCTGTAAGGGTCAAACAAAACTGTTCATGACTTAGGGGGTCATTTCCCGGTAACAATAGCCCTCCTGAAGCCGTAGAGGCGGTCTCCGTCCCCGAAGCATCTCCCGGCAAACAGGCCCGAGACTGGCCAAAGCGATCGCCGCCGGGACTCTTCACAATCCAGGTCTTGAGAGCCTCAGCGGCCGTCCCGCCACTGAGGACCGGGGTCGGCGCACAAATCATCATCCCCGCCGCCGGGACTGTTCCCGTCGAGGGCGATCGTAACAGCCGATTGAGGGCATCTACCGCTGTACGCCATTGCTGGTCGACCCTAGCCCCATCACAACCGGGGGAGGTCATAATAGAGCCGAGGTGATCCTGTTGGCTGAGTAATTGGCTTAAGGTCAATGGACAAGATAGCAGCACGACAACTCCTTTCTATTGCGTCGTCGGAAATGGGTATGGCCGTCACAGAAACTGTTACCCCTAGCTTATCGGGTTTCCGTCCTCACGTCTGTGGCACGAACCGAACCTCAACACGGGCAATTTCCACCAGCCGGCCCTGATTCGGTCCCTGACACCGAGCAATACACCGAGCAATACCCCGAGCAATACCCGACTCAACTATCCACAATGCCATAGGCCTGCCAAGCCAAATCCACCAAACTATTGACAATGGCCACCGCCACAACCGCCGAGCCTTTGCGTCCCGCACTGCGGATATGGGGAATCCGGGAATCATTGAGACGTTCCTTAAGGAAATCAATATCATTAAATCCCGTCGGGGTACTCACCACCAACGCCGGACGAATCGCCTCAGACTCAATCAATTCCACCAAAGACATCAGAGCCGTCTGAGACTGTCCCACCACAAAAATCCCTTCAGGATAGCGACGGGCCAAGGTTTCAATTCCCCAAGCCGCCTTGGTTTTCTCCTTTTGCGGCCGCGTCAGTGCATCCATACTGCAATAGACCGGATTGGCAAAAGTATCCATGATATTGGCCGTAATGCCCACCTGAACCATAGGCACATCGACCACCAAGGTCGTTCGCGCCGCCAAGGCCGCAGCTCCCTCCTGGAGAGCCGTATCGGAAAAGCGAATCAAGTTTTTGTACTCGAAATCGGCCGTTTCGTAGATGACTTGGCGGATAATGTGATACTCAGCCGGGGACAGTTCAGATGAACCAAACTCGTGATCGACAATGCTCAGGCCCTGAGCTTCTGTTGAATGCCACTCCATAGGGGTTGTAAGACCGGGTCAGTGATTCAAATCCACCTTACCAGGTTTGTTAGGTCGCATCGGAGGCCGAGTGATTGATGATCGGAGTCAGGTAGGCGGCCAAAGCACCAATGGCGAAGGCGAGAATGTTACGGGCCAGGGGAAGCCAGTCCGAGGTGCGCGTGACAACCGGACCAATGCCGAAGGCGATGAAGAGGATGCCCCACAGTGGCGAGAAGATTAAGGCCCATTGCCAAGCAAAGACTTTCCCGTCACGGGGTTGAGCGGCAAATCCGCAGACAATCCCGCCTAAGGCTGAGGTGATGAGGGTGAGAATCCATTGTTCACGGGGGAGTCCCGGAACCACTTGACAGCCTCCCTGACGCAGACAGGTTTCGACGGATTCCAACGATTGCAAAATGGATTGGTCTTCACCATTATCCCGGACAAAGAACTGGTTCCCGTAGCGCGTTTGCAGTTCAATCCAGAAGGTGCGAGGCATTAGGTTGTAGACGGCATCACCGACGTTGAAGCCGAGCAAGTTTCCACCTCGGGAATCGGCAATGAGGAGAACGCTTTTGTCGTCGAGATGCCAAAATTCTTTAACGGCTCGTCCGGGGGTGCGATCAAATTGGGTGAGAACTCGCAGTTTATAGCCTGTTTCGGCTTCGAGTTGGTCGAGGTTGGCGATAAGTTGTTGTTCTTGGATACTGGTTAGGGTATCGGCCAGGTCAATGATGGGGGTTTCGACATCCGGCAACAGTTCTGGGTTATCGAAGGCGTAGGCTGGGGACACCGCCCAGGTCAGGAGAACAACGCAAGTGGCAAGAAGACATCCGAGGGCGCGTTTGAGGTTTGGCATGGTGGCGACGAGGTGTTGGCTGATGTGATATCGCAGGGGGGTGATTGGCTAAATGTTAATGTTGACGTAATACTAATAATCTTCACATTACTTTACTTTATCTGACCGTGGGCGATCGCGCCAGAGGCCAATCCAGATTTTTGCCTCTTACCTCTTGGCGAGCGGTGCGTTCGGGCCAGTTCCCATACAACGTTCAACATTGCCTGTT
>SIHH01000154.1:3793-9558 GCA_004299065.1 Phormidium sp. SL48-SHIP
TTCCCTTAGAATAAAAGCCAGAACAGCAACGCCCGAATCCTCTATGTCTGACTTTGATTTCGCCGATGAACTCCAGTGGACTGCCGAAGCCACCGCCAAACTGAAAAATATCCCCTATTTCGTGCGATCGCAGGCCAGACAGCGCATCGAGGAACTGGCCCGAGAGGCCCAATCCGAGTCCGTCACCGTTGAATATGTCGAACAAGCGCGACTAGAATTTGGCCAGTAATCACCCGAGCCAATCACAACAATCCAATCACAACAATGACCCCAGGTGGCGTACCTAGGGTCATCATCGAGTTGGATTAAGTGAGTTGAATGAGGTTGGGGGGTTAAGCCTTCGTTTTAGCCGACTGAGACTGTTCGACTAGGTTGGCTTCCAACTTGAGACAATTCCGCCCTTCCATATCCACCTGTAAGGTGTATTCAACATGATCCATGAGGCGGTTCATAATCAGCCAACCGTAGCCCCCTTCCTGCATGGCCTCAGGGGTTGGGGCCATGTACTCATTGAGGTTATAGCCGCGTCCATAATCCCAAACCTCTAAACAGATATCACTATCCTTGAGTTCTAGCCTAACCCAGACCGGTAAATGGGGGCGATCGCGGTGAGCATGGCGCACCACATTCGAGAACGCTTCGGCCAGAACGAGCCGCAGGCGATTTGACTGTCTGGCCCAATCGACACTCTCACCGAGATCCATTTCCAGACAGCCAAGTAGCCAGTTTTCAACGATATTCAAAAACCGCAGTTCGCTAGGAACATGTAGCTCCGTCTTCATAGAAATTACAGAACCTCCAGAGAGAGTATCGTTTGGTCGTCTTCTTGCTCTTGGGTATTCCCTCGAACGCGATCGAGGAGATGGGATAAATCCATCGGAGAGCCTTCCTGTTGCAAGAGTTCCCAGAGGCCCTCTTGTTGCAACATCGCCGTGGTTTCCTGGCCCGTCTCATCAACTTGGGTGACACTGGCCTCAGTAATCCCATCACTGGTGAGAAGGAAAACATCCCCCGACGCCAGTGTGACATCACCGGCCTTCGCTTTCCAGACCGGGAGAATCCCGAGAGGAATGCCTCGGGTTTTCAAGAAATTCGGTTCCGCCGTCACCGGTTGACCCTGTTGAACCTCTTGAACCGTGGTGCGATGGGGCCAAATCAGGGGATAAATATGTCCTGCATTGGCATAGACAAGCTGACGAGTTTCTGGGGTATAACGGGCCAGAACCATCGTAATAAAGCAGTTGTTACTAATTAAGTCATCCGACAGACTCCGATTGAGATTTTGCATCATCTCATCCGGCGGCGGGGGATTGTCTTGAGCCAGTTCCCGACGCATAACGGACATGGCACTAGCCATAAACAAGGCGGCTGGAACCCCCTTCCCGGAGACATCCCCCAGGGCCAACCATAAGTCGCCTTGGGGATGTGGATACACCTCAAAAAAGTCACCACCCACGCCTCGGGCCGGATAACAGCAGGCTTGCACCTTCTCCGTCTCCGACTCCGGCAGACTTTGACGCAACAGATTCGACTGAATCTGCCGCGCCACATCCAACTCGGCCAGCATTTTCTCAGCTTGTTCCTGAGTCCGTTGATAGAGTCGAGCTTGAGACAAGGCCAACGCCGCCTGTTCTGCCACCAACTCAATCAAACGGACATCTTCAGCGGACCAGGGGGTGTCACTTCCCGACTGATACAGAGCCAGGATAGCCAGTAAATTCTGTTGATAAATCAGCGGAACCGCCAAATGAGAGACCGCCGACTCTTCATCCTGGACCAACTCACTTTGACGAGCTTGGAACACCGATTGCACCAAATTCTCATCATAGGGTGAAGTGGTTAACTCCTGCGATCCCTCGGGTCCGTAGGAGACCGCGCCGGAACTGCGAAGTTTATCGCCATCGACGGGATAAAGTTTCGTCCCTGAGGCATCGAAATTGCGGCCAACCGTCTCAACAATGGTCGTGAGCATACTCTCATAGTCGAGAGATTCTCGGACCGCCGTCATAATGGCGTTGAGCAGCGACTCTCGGCGCAAAATGCGGTTGAGTTCATTGGTGCGTTGTTTAACAACCTTGTAGGTTTCCGAGGCTTGTTGGACAACGGATTTAAGCTCTTCAGGATTCCAAGGTTTGGTGATGTATTTGAAGACCTGACCGGAGTTAATGGCTTCAACGAGGTCTTCGACATCGGTGTATCCCGTCAGCAGGATACGAATGGTATCTGGATAGCGGTCAACGGTTTTGCTTAAAAATTCAGTCCCATTCATCTCCGGCATTCGCTGGTCGGAGATGATAATCGCCATTTCGCCCCGGTCTTCTAGGACTTGTAGGGCCGACATAGCGCTTTCCGCTTTGTAGACTTGAAACTCCCGTCGAAACGTCCGATAGAGCAAATCGAGGTTGTCCGTTTCGTCGTCAACCACGAGGAGTTTGAGTTTTTTTTCTTTTCCCCGACTCATGCCATCTCCAACTCGTGGGCTAGTTCACAGGGTGCGATCATCGGTCAAGGGCAACCTCCAGTCAAACTGGGGAGCCGCTGACGTGATCCAGTGACTTTAGGATAGTGAGCGATAGGTCGAACCGTCCGGATCAAATGTAAGTTCTTCACCGTTGGGCGATCGCATCTTAGCCATCGTAACCCAAGATCTCACCGACAGCGACCGCAATGGCACGGAGAATTGGCAAATTCTCTGTCAATTCTCCCAGAACCGAGGCTGACAACGGCTTTAAATTCAGACATTGGCCGGATTTGGCTTGGGTTTGGTTCGTGATGCGGTCTTAACGCCATGAAGGTGGTATTACGATGTCTCTAGGGTCTCTTGCCGTTGTGCAAAGCGCAGTTTCGCCGATCGCGATCGCGGGTTGGCGTGCTGTTCATCCGGCTGAGGACCAATCGGCTTCTTGGTCAACACCTTCAGTCCCTCATGATTACGCCAGCGATGCTTCACCAGGCGGTCTTCGAGACTATGAAAACTAATGGCCCCAATGCGTCCGTTGGGGGCCAACCCATCCGGGGCGCGATCGAGCCAAGTTTCCAAACTCTCCAACTCCTGATTCACCGCAATGCGTAGGGCTTGAAAGACCCGAGTGGCTGGGTGGATTCTACCATAGCGATAGCGGCGAGGAACCGTGGCGGCGATCGCCCCAGCCAATTGAGTCGTCGTCAGAAACGGTCGTTGCTGCACAATGGCCCGGGCAATCCGTCGCGAGAGACGTTCCTCACCATAGTGATAAAACAGATCCGCCAAGGTCTTCTCATCGGAGTGATTAATCAACTCCCCAGCCGTCAGCGATTGACGGCAATCCATACGCATATCCAGCGGGGCCTCCTGACGGAAACTAAAGCCCCGTTCCGGGATATCCAACTGACCCGAACTGACCCCCAAATCAGCGATAATGCCATCAAACTGGTGGTCTGGATAGGGAAACTCCGCAAAATTGCCGCGCCAAAACGAGACGCGATCGCCAAACTCCGCCAAATTCTGGCCCGCCGTCTCCAACGCCATCTCATCCCGGTCCAAGGCCAGCACCTGCGTCTCGGGGGCCGCCTGCAAAATCAGGCCTGTATGGCCCCCCGCCCCCACCGTTGCATCCAGATAGCGTCCCCCAGGCCGAACCTGAAGATACTCAAGAATTTCGCGGGCCAACACCGAAATATGTTGGAACGGCGTCGAAGTGAAATCCGTAGAATTTTCTGCAATCTCAGTCAAGCTAATCCCCCATGTTCCCTATAATAAGGGCAACGTTGAAACAAAACGATACATCGAAAATACAGCGAAACGGGACAGTTACGACCCGCAACCAGCCTCTTAAACGCTAACAGCTTTCGCTGAGACAAACCCAACCTGATACGTCCTAACCTTATGCCTAACCTCGAAACTCGAACCGAACCGATGGTGCTGAATATGGGACCGCACCATCCCTCAATGCACGGCGTTCTACGTCTGATTGTCACCCTCGACGGGGAAGATGTCATCGACTGCGAACCCGTCATCGGCTATCTTCACCGAGGTATGGAGAAAATCGCCGAAAGCCGTACCAACGTGATGTTTGTCCCCTACGTCAGTCGTTGGGACTACGCAGCGGGGATGTTTAACGAAGCCATCACCGTCAACGCCCCGGAACAACTGGCCGGCATTGAAGTTCCCAAACGGGCCAGCTACATCCGCATGATTATGCTGGAACTCAACCGCATCGCCAACCATCTCCTCTGGCTTGGCCCCTTCCTGGCCGATGTCGGCGCCCAAACGCCCTTTTTCTACATCTTCCGGGAACGGGAACTAATTTATGACCTCTGGGAAGCGGCCACAGGTCAACGACTCATCAACAACAACTATTTCCGCATTGGTGGCGTCGCCGCTGATCTTCCCTACGGTTGGGTTGACAAATGCGAAGACTTCTGCGACTACTTCGATCCCAAAGTGGACGAGTACGAGAAACTGATCACCAATAACCCCATCTTCCGCCGCCGCATCCAGGGACTCGGCGTGATTAGTCGTGAAGAAGCCATCAACTGGGGTCTCTCCGGTCCGATGCTGCGGTCTTCAGGCGTGAAGTGGGACTTGCGTAAAGTCGATTCCTACGAATGTTACGACGAACTCGATTGGGACGTTCACTGGGAAACCGAAGGGGATTGTTACGCCCGCTATCTGGTGCGGATTCGTGAAATGCGCGAGTCGGTTAAAATCCTCCGTCAAGCCCTCAAACAACTGCCTGGCGGTCCATTTGAGAACCTAGAAGCCCGCCGCATGGCTGAAGGTCCCAAGTCAGAATGGAACGACTTTGACTATCAGTTTATGGGCAAACGGATTCCCCCCACCTTCAAGATTCCTGAAGGGGAACATTATGTACGCCTCGAATCTGGGAAAGGCGAATTAGGGGTATTCATTAAAGGAAATAACAACATCTTCCCCTGGCGGTTCAAAATTCGCGCCGCTGACTTTAATAACTTGCAAATTTTGCCCCACATCCTACGCGGGGCCAAAGTGGCCGATATTGTCGCGATTCTCGGTAGTATCGATGTGATTATGGGGTCTGTCGATCGCTAACCCCGCCTTAAAACCTCCCCCCGTCAGCTATCCCTGGCGGGGGTTTCGCGTTTTTGGACTCGTTAACGGCCCGAGGCCCGCTTCCAACTGGCCCGATAGGCGGCAGATTTCTCCAAGCGACAAGGATAGCCGGCCCGTCCATCAATCTCCCCGAGACAGGCGAATAACTCATCAAAGCGCAATCGGAGTTCCGGATGACGGCGTACAATCTCCTGGGCGCGGGGGCTATCGAGGGAGATTTGCACCTGGCGCGATCGCAAGCTGATACAATAGTCGATTCCCGGCTGAAGTTGATGCCGTTGCAGCAAATTGTTGAGTTGCTGGGACGTTTGCATCAGACGCACCCGTGACGACGCTTCTCGGGTTGCGTCATTGTCGTCTTGAGTTAATGCCCGCCAAAACTGACGTAGGCGATCGCCGACTCCCATCACGTTACCCGCACTCCTTACTACAACTTCAGGTTTTTGTCAAGAGATAGACGTTGATATTAACCCAGTCCATCTCCTGCCACCCTCTCCGCTGTCCAATTGTAGCGGTTTCAGCCAGCCTCTTGCCTCAAAGCGGTGCGTTCCGGCAGTTTGATCCGAGTCGCTTGAAGCCAAAAATTGAATGCAGCCGGGACGCACCCTACCCGGTCCAATTGTAGCCCCTTGCCTCAAAGGTGCGTTCCGGCAGTTTGATCCGAGTCGCTTGAAGCCAAAAATTGAATGCAGCC
>SIHH01000155.1 GCA_004299065.1 Phormidium sp. SL48-SHIP
AGCTACCTGAAGGGGAGGGCACGAAGCCCCCGTGCTTCAGCCGGGGGTGCTGACAATCGTTTTGAGGGGCTTAGGATCTCGTTCAGCATCGCTACGTCCAGTATAGGCGCTCGCTTGTGCCAAAATCTCAGCAGCAAGAATCGACCCTAGCCCGAGAACTGCAACGAACAGACGGTATAGTTGATCTGGGACGGGGTGGCAGTCATGCCCCCAGTTCAATCGGCCCAACGCCTGGGACGATGATTGGCCGTGGGCGGCATCTAACCCGCACATCGTCACGTCTCCCGACTAACCAAGTCCGAGATTAGCAAAAACGTGGACTTCAAGCAGATTTTCCCAACCTCAAACCCAGTAATCGGAGTTGTACACCTACTTCCTTTGCCCTCCTCGCCCCGATGGGGAGGGAATTTGAAGACAGTCATCGATCGCGCCGAACGAGAAGCTGCGGCCCTAGCAGCGGGCGGCGTGGATGGCATGATTGTCGAAAACTTTTTCGACTCCCCGTTCACTCATGGACAAGTCGATCCCGTCGTCGTCAGTGCGATGACCGTAATTGTCGAACGCCTGATGGGATTAGTTACGGTTCCCATCGGCGTCAACGTCTTACGCAATGATGCCCGCAGCAGTTTGGCCATCGCCAGTTGTGTCGGCGCTAAATTCATTCGTGTCAACGTGCTGACGGGCGTTATGGCCACTGATCAGGGCATCATTGAGGGCCGCGCCCATGACGTGATGCGATACCGGCGAGAACTCGGCAGCGATGTCCAGATTCTGGCCGATGTGTTGGTCAAACACGCCCAACCCATTGGTAGCCCCAGTCTGAGCCTGACGGTCCGAGAAACTCTAGAACGGGGGTTAGCCGACGGGGTGATTCTCTCGGGGGTCGCCACGGGGATGCCGCCGAGTCTCGAAGACCTAGAGGTGGCCCAAGCGGCGGCGGGGTCAAAACCCGTCTTAATTGGGAGTGGTGCGACCTGGGAGAATATCCCTCATTTGATGAAGGCGGCCGATGGGGCCATTGTCTCAAGTTCCCTGAAACGACATGGCAAAATCCATGAACCCATTGACCCAATTCGAGTTAGCCAGTTTGTCGAAGCCGTCCAGGGAGATCCCTCAAACGAGACGGCGGCGATGGTGAATCGTCGCGCTTTTAAAAAAGTGCGATCTTAATGCCTAAAGGTGCCGTCTTAACCTGTGATCCGAATTTGGAGAAGATTCAACCATGACTCGTCGATTAGCCACGCCCCGCTTTAACCCTGGGTTGCGTCCCCTTATTGGGGCGATCGCCGTTTTAGGAGTCCTAGAGACGACGTTTTTAACGGTGGTGAAGCTAACGGACCAGGTGGCGACCATTTGCCCGACAGAGGGCTGTAATCAGGTCTTGACCAGTTCCTATGCCACAGTGTTCGGCGTCCCCCTAACTCTGTTTGGCCTCTTGGGCTATGCACTGATGGCTCTGTTTGCGTTTGCTCCCTACGGTATTAGCCGCGATCGCGATCGCAAGGGCCACGATCGCCTCGATCGCATCAGCGGCTGGGGGCTACTGGTGGGAGGAAGTGTCATGGCGGCCTTTAGTGGCTACCTGATGTTTCTTCTGGTGAACGAACTGCATGAGTTTTGCCCCTACTGTCTCCTCTCGGCGCTGTTCTCCTTTAGTCTGTTTGGCTTAGCGGCCTTTGGGCAACATTGGGAGGACGAGGGACAACCCCTGTTCACCAGCTTGATTCTTGTGTTTGTGACTCTGATTGGGGTCACTGGCCTCTACGCCGATCAGCGTCCAGGGGTGGCGGCTACACCGGCCGGGGCTATGGCTGAGGCGGGACAGCGCGGTGCGGCGATTACCACGGAGTCTGGCCGGTCAGAAGTGGCTCTGGCGGAGCATTTAACGGCCGTTGGCGCTCGCTATTTTGGGGCCTATTGGTGTCCCCACTGTTATAGCCAGAAACAACTGTTTGGCTCAGAGGCCTTTGACAAGCTGACCTATGTCGAATGTGATGCTAATGGCTATCAGGCTCAACCCCAAGTTTGTCAAGATGCCGGAGTGCGGGCCTATCCTACCTGGGAGATTGATGGGGAACTCTATGAGGGAACCCGAGAATTACGGGAGTTAGCCCGGTTGTCGGGGTATGAGGGCGCTCGCGAGTTTCGCCATTCGATTCGCAGCGTGCGCTAATGGCCGGTAATTGACCCGAGAAACGGGGACGGAGACTGGTATAATCCCCTCTCAAGGAATAACAATCGTTTTGACTTGGGGGCAAGAGATCGTGGCACAGTGGCAAGAAATTTCAGGGGCAGTGACGGCTCCTCGGGGCTATCAAGCGGCCGGGATTACCGCCGGCTTGAAACCTTCAGGGGCCAAAGATTTGGCGTTGATTTATTCTGAGGTCGATGCGATCGCCGCTGGGGTCTTTACAATGACTCAAGTGCGGGCGGCCTGTGTCGATTATTGTCGCCAACAGTTGCAACGCAAAGCCAGCGCCCGAGCCATTCTCTGTAATGCGGGCCAAGCCAATGCGGCCACCGGTGAAGGGGGATGGGAGGATGTGCGAGAAAGCGCTGAGTTGGTCTCTCAGTCTCTGGGAATCCCCGGTGATGCGGTGTTGTTGGCCTCAACGGGGGTCATTGGGCAACGGATTAAGATGGAGGCTCTACGTCAGGGGGTCCCTCAGGTGGTCTCGCAGCTTTCGGGGACCGGTGGTGATGAGGCCGCTGAGGCGATTGTGACCACGGACTTGGTGACGAAATCGATCGCCCTCGAAGCCCAATTTGGCGATCGCACGGTCCGCATAGGGGGCATCTGTAAGGGATCTGGCATGATTCACCCCAATATGGCGACGATGTTGGGCTTTATTACCTGTGATGCGGTGGTTTCGTCGCAATTGTGGCAGGAAATGCTCAGTCGGGCGGTCGATCGGAGTTTTAATCAGATTACGGTTGATGGCGATACCAGTACCAATGACACGGTCATTGCTCTGGCCAATGGCCAGTCTCGCACCCCGGCCATTGTCCGCGAAGGACCTGAAGCGAAGAAGCTCGAAGCCATGCTCACCGCCGTCTGTCAGCATCTGGCTAAGGCGATCGCCCGTGATGGGGAAGGCGCCAGTTGTTTGCTCGAAGTGTCGGTTCAGGGCGCCGCCACTGACGCCGATGCTCGCAAAATTGCCCGCACGATTGCTGGGTCGTCGTTGGTTAAATCGGCGATGTTTGGACGAGATCCCAACTGGGGTCGGATTGCAGCGGCGGCTGGACGAGCCGGAGTGACCTTCAATCAGGAGGAGTTGCGGATTCAATTGGGACGCTTTCAATTGATGGATGGGGGACAGCCGCTCCCCTTTGACCGTGCGGCGGCCAGTGCCTATTTACGGGAGAAGGCCGAGGGCGAGTATCTCAAGACGGATACTGTCGAAATTGGCGTCACCATCGGCAAAGGACCGGGTCAGGGGGTGGCCTGGGGCTGCGATCTCAGTTATGACTATGTTCGCATCAACGCCGAATATACGACGTAGTACCATTTTTTTAGACCGATAATATAGGACGCTTTTTTTTCTGAAACCCTTTCTTTGCAAAGGTGAAAAAATTAATATCGTCCTAAGTTTACTGTTTATTTAGTCTGATTGCTCAGCCGGTGAGGTTGGGGGAAAGCTGAACTCAAACACCTGACTGGGGGCGTCATCGCTGACGGTTCCGGTTTGGGTTTGGGTTTCGCCATCGAGGCTAATGGAGAGTTCAAAGGGGATGGGGGCGCGATCGCCGTTGCAGCGGGTAAAGAGAGTCACGCTGGCGATGTAATCCCCCTCGGGCGCATTTCCCGGCTCCCAAAACACGTTTTCAACGGGGTTCTCGAATTGGGACATACAGCCGGCGTTGGAGTCAACGTCGAGTTGTCCGCCTGAGGGAATGGACGGGTTGGCAAAAAAGGCGGTGTCCCCATTGGGATCGGTGACGGCTAAATCTAGGTCATCTAAGCTATTCCAGCGTAGCGTCACTTGGACATCGCCGGTTCCTAAGACGGGTTCAGCGGCGCTGGTGGTCTCCGTGGGCGGCGTTCGGTTGAATCCTAGTAATTCTTCAGCATTACTGTAGTATTGCACCCATTCCGAGAGTTGGGGATTACGACGCCAGCGATCGCGCCGGACATCGACGGATAATAAAGGGGTCATTAAACCCTGGTTTTCCCCCATCACCACCAGAGACACATCACTGACGACGATATCGGCATTGAATGTCTGCTGAATTTCCTCCTGAGCAATGGTTTCAGCCCGTGTCAGTAGATCTCGAAACCGCTCTCCGGGTTGGGGGCTAAGGGTGACGGTGAGCCGCTCGGTGGCCGCTTGCACCAGGGCTGGGGGCGTTAAAAGTGGGATGGCGATCGTCCCCAAAGCGACAATACGAAGGATTCGGGCGAGAGAGCGAGAGTAGAGCACGGATTTAAGCCAGTTGTGGACAAGCGTTGAGGCGGGGGGAACCCAGGGGTTCGCCGGAGTCGGGTGGCTCACCCGATTCCGGCGAACAGCTGAGCAATGTCTCGGGTTGGCGCATCCTCTTTGGCGACGATTTCCACAATTTTATTGCGAGCGTCGGAGGAGAAGAGCGCTTCGACACAAACATGGGCCACTTTCTGTCGAGGAATACTCCCTTCGGAAAGTGAATCGGCCGATCTCATGATAATCGGTGCGGGGGTATCTTCATTTTTGAGTCCCCCTGGACGCACAATGGTGTAGGTGAGTCCGCTTTGACGCAGCGCCTCTTCGGCTTGTTTTTTCCAGTACAAGACCAGCCAAAACAGGTTCAGGGGATGGAAAAACTCGGAGGTGCATAGGGAACTCACCAGGACAAACTGCTCGATATTGGCCGTTTGAGCCGCTTGAATCAAGTTTTGGGTTCCTTGGTAGTCCACCTTGTAGGGGCCGGTGGGATCGAGGCTCGGACGCGCTCCCGTGGCGCACAGTAGGCTGGTACAGTCGGCGAGGGCGTTGGCGAGAGTTTCGGCGTCGAGGACATCTCCAGTCACGAGTTCGGCTTGATGGGGTAAAATCTCTCGGGCGCGATCGAGGTTACGAACGAAGGCTCGCACGGGAATCTCCCGTTGAACTAGCTCTTGGACGATGTGGCGTCCTGTGGCTCCAGTGGCTCCGGCGACAAATGCTTTCACGGTTCCTATGGTTGCTATGGTGATGTTTCAGGTTAAGAAACAAGAGTGCTGCTGAATATCTTAGCGAATTCGGTCAAAGTTCCGAGATATTACTCATTGCCAGGGTAGATGAACAGGCTAAGCTAGAACAGAGGAAAGGCGAGTTGTCCCCTAGGAACAGTATCGCCTAATACTAAAGGACATTTGAACGATGCAGTCGTCTGTTAACTCGCAGTTCACAAACGCCCAAGACCATCCCGCTTCGGTTGGAGATGAGCCGATGACCCATCCTGAGACGGCTGACACTCAGGTGAGCGATCGCCTCTACTGGTTTTATACCCAGTTCGAGGGCGTCATGGAGATGTATGCTGAGGCAGAGGCGGTTCGTCAATATCTTGACCTTCATCAAGGCTGGTTTCGTCGCTGTGCAGCGCCAATGCAAGTGACGCCCCTGGGAGAGAATGGCTATGATTTGACGATTGGCCAGTTTGGGGCCTTGGGCTATTATGTGGAGCCAAAGATTGGTTTAGAGTTAATTCCCCAACGCGATCGCGTGTATCGGATTGAGACGATTCCGATTCCTGATTATGTTCCTCCGGGTTACCAGGTTGAGTTTCAGGCCACCCAAGTCTTAGAACCGCTGCCAGTCGAGGAGTTAGAACAGGCGGATTCTCCCATTACTCGGGTCAGTTGGGAGTTAGATTTAAATGTTGGGGTCTTGTTCCCGAAGTTTATTCGTTCCCTGTCTCCGAAGTTGATTCAACGAACGGGCGATCGGTTGATTACGCAAATTGTCAAGCAGGTTTCCCGCCGTTTAACCTGTAAGGTGCAAGAGGACTTTCATGAACGTTTAGGTCCTGAGTCCCTTGAACAGTACCGTCGGTTAAAGAAGCTTCGCACGAGCTTTGCTTGCCTTCCTCGGGAGGCTAATGACCCCGATCATAGGCCTCCTCAAGGGTAGAAATCACCGCCTTTTCCTGAAACTTCCGCGCCAGTTCAGTGACAGTCATTGCAAAAGCCTCATAATGGCTGTCCTCTTCCCGTAATGCTTGACATTGCTGAATGACTTGCTTGAGGGCACCACGACGGGCCGCATGAAGCAGACGCTCTAAATCCTCGGCCGGGGGGACTCGCCATGTCGCCTCGGCCTCAATGGCCGCCGTTGACGAGGTGGAGGGGGATGTCTCTAGGGCCGTTTCCCGAATCCAGGTGAGATGGAGATGCTGTTCTAACATCAATAAGAGGCGGTCAAACTCAATGGGTCGCGGTAGGAAATCATCGCTTCCGGCGCTGGTGCTAAAATGCCGATCGCGCTCAAAGACACTGGCCGAAGAGGCGATAATTGTGACGTTCTCTAACGACGGGGTGCGGCGGATTTGTCGCATCATTTCAAAGCCATCGAGAACGGGCATCACTAAATCGGTAATAATCAGATTAGGACAATGCTGTTTGGCTTTTTTTAATCCCTCTGCACCGTTGTTCGCCTCAAGGATTTCAAACCCCAAGGGGTGTAGTAAATTGGTTAATAACATTCGGTTTTGTGGCTTATCATCTACTAATAAAACCGTCAGTCGGCGACCCTCATATCCCACAATTCGAGAGCGGCTATCGGTCTTAATATCGCTCTCGTCGGCGACGGGAACCGTCATCTCAAACCAAAAACAACTCCCTTTGCCAAACTCACTGCTTACCTGGATTTTGCCACCCATCATCTCAACAATGCGTTGGGCGATCGCCAACCCCAATCCCGTCCCCTCCGACAACTGATAGGACTCTCCCACCTGTTCAAAGGGTAAAAAGATGCGATCCAATTGCTCAGCCGTCATCCCGACACCTGTGTCTTCAATCACAAACCGCAAGCCAACCGAGTCCTCAGCAGTTGACAACTCCGGTACAGGTAATACTGAAAAAATAATCCCCCCATGGTCGGTATATTTCGCCGCATTACCGAGGAGATTAATTAACACTTGTCGCAACCGCTTTTCATCCACCTCGATGGTCTCGGGTAACTGATCACTCGGTTGATAGGTAAATGTCAAACGTTTCTGAACGGCGCGGATTTGACACATTTCCGTAACCCCGGTCAGCAAAGCTGGCAACGAGACCACCCCAGGATGGAGTTCCATTTTTTGTGCCTCAATTTTGGAGAGATCGAGGATATCGTTAATCAACGTCAACAGGTGGGAACCACATTGATTGATCACCTCAACGCCCTGTCGTTGAATCTGATTTAAATCATCTCGTCGTTGCAGAATTTGACTATAGCCAAGAATGCCATTGAGTGGTGTGCGTAATTCATGACTCATATTGGCCAAAAACTCGCTCTTGGCTTGGGAGGCTCGATCGGCTCGTTCTCGGGCAATTTTTAAGTCTTGAGTGTAGAGTTCAACCTGTTGAATGAGTTGATTAAACGATTCGGCGACTGATCCGACCTCATCATGATTGTGGACGGGACAACGGAGGCTAAAGTCGGCGTTTTGGGTGACCTCGCGAGCCACCTGTTCCACATCGAGGAGTGGACGAGCTAGGGTGCGACTGGTGATGAGTGCTACCAGAATTGATAATAATCCCGATAGGCCAATACTGAGATAAATAATCCACTGTCGCCAGATTTTGGCCTGTTCGAGTCCCGCTTGGGCTAGTTCATGTTGGGCATCTGCGGCGGCATCGAGCCAAATTAGGTATTCTAGGAGGCGATCAAAGCGAACCTCTAAGGCGATCGCCTCTTGACTGGTCAGACTATCGAGAATTTGTTGTTGGGCGTTGGGAATTTCTACATCTGTGAGTTGGGGGGGATTCAGCTGTTGCCACAACTGTTGAATATCGGTTTCATAGTCTTGACTGACCTGTTCATAGTCCAGCAGGAGCGATCGCAGTTTGTCAACGTCAATATCGGATTCGTGGCCATAATGATCTAGGAAGGTTTCAAATTCAGAAATGGTCTCGCGAACTCGATTGACATCGGCTTCGAATTTCGAAACTTCGTAGTCGAACCAGATCGCATCGCCGAGGACTGTCATCAAGCGTTGAGGATGTAACCGTATCGCCCCGACAGAATTTTCTAAATTGTAGAGTAAATCCCGCTGGCGATCGGCGACAGAAAATTCAAAATAGGCACGCCGTTGATAATAATTCCCGATGGACAAACCACTCACGGTTCCGCAGACGGCTACGCCAATGACTAGACTATAGCCAAGTGCTAGTTTTTGGCCAATCTTTAAGCCGTCGGTTTTGCGGGTGAGATATTGACGGCCGGGGAAGGGCAACAGGTGCAAGCGTCGCTGTAACCGCTGCTTGAGATTCAGGAGTTGTGAGGATAAAGTCATGCGATCGCCGCGTTTTGAAACATTAACCTAAAAGCAGCCATCGCCATTGGCTGTTCATGATTCATCGGTAGTATTAAATCAATATAGCAGGACGCCCATAAATTAGGATATTAATTAAAATAATCAGGGACATTGATAACGATTAACGGCCAACGCTCAACCGGTAACGGTGACAGTTTCCTTAATCGAGAAAGTTTCCTTGGCCAATGGTGCGATAGGCTTCCCGGATGCTGTCATAGTCACGGTCTGCAACGGATACCACCTGTGAGCCAAGATATTTATTGTTGGCGGGAATTGTTGTAATCGCTGCTACAATCTCATCACTATGCTCTTGAGCCAATTGGCGCAATTCTTCAATAAACTGAGGTGAGGTGCGACTATTGACGACAAGCACATCATCTGGGAGAGGAGGACTTTGAACCAGTTGTCGATAGTCGTCAGCAGAGACATCATCTTGACTGAGAAAGTTACGATAATCGGTTAAAGAACCAAACCAAGCATCCACCTCTCCCCTTTGTAGGGCCTCAAGACTACCCTCATCTCCTAAAAACTCGACGGTGTAGTCTGTTTGAGGGTCGAGTCCGGCCTCAACTAGGAGACTTGTGGGACCGAGATGGCCACTGGTTGAGCCTAAGTCGGACATGGCTAAGAGTTTACCTTTGAGATCATTGAGTTCGGTAATGGGACTCTCGACGGGGACAACCCCGACACTGTGATAGTCGGGACGAGTAATCGCAAAGACGGGTGTGGCGTTGGTCCTGGCCCGAATCAGAACATACTCAGTGGGGCCGGCTAAGGCTAAATCAATGGTTCCGGCTTGTAAGCCAGCGGCGGCGACGGTGGTTGTGGCCACGGGATAAAACTCAATGTCACGGTTGAGGAGTCGGGACAATTCGGCCCGCAGCGGCTCATATTTGGCGGCTAAGGGAGCCAGTCCTTGTTCATCGGTGATACTTAAGGTGAGTGGTGACTTGGACTGGTTTTCATAGGGACCCCTGAGTTGCGATCTTGATCCAGCACAACCGGCTAAGAACAGGAGACTAGAACTGAGCAGTTGACGTCGTTTCATGGTTGGTGAGGGAGCGATGGATTCAC
>SIHH01000156.1 GCA_004299065.1 Phormidium sp. SL48-SHIP
AGCTATTAGGGGTATGAACTAGGATGATGAACGGTTGATCCTTGCTAATTGACAATTGATAATTGACAAGTGAGGATTTATCGTCAAGAATGGGCCAGCTTCCATTGTGGCTTAAATATCTGTGGCTTAAATATCTGTGGCTTAAACATCCTTCGTTACATTTGTCCTATATAATCTGGCGACTGCTCTTCATGCTAACTCTTCTAGGCTGGATTAACTGGGTTTGGACTTGTGGCGATCGCCAATTGAGGAGGCTTGTATTAAGCCTCAACTCAAGCCTCAACTCACGCATGACCTATCGATTCTTGTGTCGTCGAACGTTCAGGAGGCCTGATAAACTCTGGAGGGCGATCGCCGCTATTCTCTTGGGGTTAAGCTTTGTGCTGGTTCCTCAACTGAGTGCGGCGAGTCATTTAGGATTAGCCAGGGGATCTGGTTTAGAAATATTTGGATGGATCGATTTTATTGATCATGAAACAGAGATTAACCGGTTTCGTTTATTTGACTTTGATGCTGTTTGGATTTTAGGGAGTACCGCCGCCGTTTGTTGGCTTATTTCTCTGTTAGTGTATTCAATTACTCAGGAAAAATTAAAGCAACCCACTCAAATCGCTCCTCGGGGAGAATCTCGGATTCAGGCTTCGGCTGATCATGGGCGTTATTTTGAGATTTTTGGAAAAGCTGGAATTGCGGGATTTCTTCTGTCTTTGGGGATATTTTTGCCTCTGGCTCTCCTTAACTTAAACATAGCAGTTGTTGCGATCGCTGTCAGTTTAGGAATTGGTTTTGTCCAGGCAATTATTAGCAGTATTAAAGTCGTAATTAGCGCTAGAAAAGACGCTATTGATAAACAGGGAAAAACCCCATTAATGGCACTCTTTATCGGCATCTTCACATTAATTGTCTACAGTATTATTCCGTTTATCTTTGCCTGGATATTCTCAGCCGCCTTCTCTGTCCTGACTACAATGTGGGGATCTGAAATTAATATCATCTTATTTTTTAGTGTCGTTGCATCCTCTGTCAATGGTTGGTGGACAGCGGTTCTCGCTGAAAGCTGGATAGAAAAGAATCGAAGATTTATTTGTAACATGTGTGGAACTGAATTGGTATGCGTTGAAGAACCTCATCTACATGAGCGTCTCAACGAAGCTCAAAGGGTCGCCAAAGACTTATCGAGTACCCAATTTAAAGGCTGGAACTGTCCCAGTTGTACCCGTCATTCGTCGGAATTTCATTTGCAAAGCTGTGTTATCAATCCCTGGATGTTTGACTGCTGTCCAAATTGCCAAGAATTTACCGTAACTAAGACATTATCGACATTGGGACCCTCTCTGAGTTCCAACAGGAAGATTCAGCAGACGACCTATAATTGTCAAGTCTGTGGGTATTCTAAAGAGGACCATCGTATCAACCCGTGAAACGGGAGACAGTTACTTGAGTTTGATGACTTGAGTTTGATGACTTGAGTTTGATGACAACGGGGAGGGGAGAGACGAGAAGCGGTGAGATGGGGAATTGGCCTTTAACGGTGTTTGACAGTTGTTGATTCATCGGTTAGCACTTGAGAGACGGTGTACCAGTACCCTCAGTGGATATCCCAACCGGTTAGGATTGGGAATTATAATTGAAATGCTGAATTTTTTGGGTTGGGTTGATGGGGTTTATGGACATGGCCGCCAATTCATAAGGCTTGTCATCAGGCTTTGCATAAGGCTTAGACTGAACAGCCAGCGTTGCGTGTCGTGGCGAGGGTTCAGGAAAACTCATCAACCCTCGATGGTGATTTGCGGGGTTGTGCTGGGTTTGAGCCTAATTCTCTTCCCTCAGCTAAGTTATGGATGGATGACGCCAGAGGTGGTTTCTCAGCATCCGTCATCTCGGCGTTGGCTGGAGGAATCCACTGGGAGGATGAGTCAGAATCGGGAACAACAGGGGTTTGGGCCGCTGTGGCGGCTACAAGGCGTTGAGTCTGAGACGAGTGAACAACGGATGGAAGAGATTGAAGACGCACTCGAATCACCCAGAACTGTTACAGATAATGCTATACTCCTCAAAAATTTCTTGATGCTGTTACGTTCGAGTAAAGCACCTGTTCAACTCAATTTTTTTGAGGTTGGGTTACTCGGCTGCGTGATTTTAGCATTTTGGGGACTCGCTATTGTCGGGGTAAAACATCTTATTCCCCAGCTACGGAGTCGAATTGAATTAGACCCAAATGGGCGATCGCAGGTTCCGGGAGACCGCGATCGCGCTCTCTATACTTCAGCAATTCTCAAACTGGGATGTTGTGCGTTCTCTCTCTCGATGGGACTCTTGACGGCAACAATTTTTATCGACCCTTATTATAATTTAGCTGGGATTATATGTCTAGCCATTTTGGCGATTCTTATCATCAAAGTTCTTATTTTTTGGGGTCAAATTATTGCTAAATCGACGGGTCGTTACTGGAGAATTGCTCTGAATCGAGAGGGATTTTATCGAACTCTCAGCCTAGCGGTATTCCCGGTTCGCTTACTGGTGCGGGGGATGGCTGTAATTGTTGTCAGTTTAATTGTTTTGGTAATCTTCATCAATTTACTCTTTCTCCTGTATATCTTTTGGGGAGATCATATATTCTTGATGGCGGTTCTCTATGGTATAACCTCATTGGGAATCATGTGGATTGTCTATGACCTCACCCAACATTGGATTCAGTCTAGGATTCACTTTGTTTGTCAAACCTGTCAGGCGGACTTATTACCCGTAGCCCAGGAGCAAGTTGAGGATGGGTTGACTCAGCCGCAAACGGTCGCTCAACAACTTGGAAGCACCTCATTTCAAGGCTTGAATTGTCCCAATTGTACGCCAATTTTGTCTCACTTTCATTTAAGAGGTTATCGCTTAGTTCAGAACAAGTTTGAAAACTGTCCCAATTGTCAGGAATTGACGGTAACCTCTACGACTGAGGTTTTGGTTCATGCTAGCCGTCGCAGTACTGGACTTCAAGAGATGACCTTCCAATGTCAAGCCTGCGATTATTCTAAAACAATCTCGGTTACGATACCCTCAAAATCTCGGAGATAGGGTTCAAGATCAGGAAAATTTATGGCAGATTACATCCGTCGCCGTGGGGGCGAAAAATCCCCTCCTGGGAGGGGCTAGGGGTGGGTTCCCCTACAATTTTGTATACCCGGCAAAAAATCTAAATCCAGAAGACCCTTAGAAATTCGAGTGAACTGTTAGGATTAAAACCCACCTCGAACGAGGAAATACGCCCCCCAAACGGCACCTAACAAAACCACAATAATGGACCAAACCGGATGTCCATTGGGCGGGGTTTCTCCCTGAGAACACTGTATTTGATCCACGTCAATCCAAGGCGTCACCCCACGACGGAACCAACCCGTCACGACGACCTCCTGTTCGCAGGCCTCCAAAGGGCGCAAAGGTTGCGGTAAAAGGTCCCCGAGAGGACCGAACCGACTAGAGAGATGAAGGGGAATTTGCCAATTGTTGAGGTCTAAGACGAGATCCTGTCCTAGCCAGTTTGCGGTTCCTGTGCGCCCCCGCAAGCGGCCCGAGAGTTTCACCGGTAGACTATCGATGGGGAGAGCCTGGGGATTGGTGAGCCATTTTTGCCAGTCGGGATTCTGATGGTAGAGATTGGGTTTGAGATCGGGGAAAAAGGCGTTAAAGCGCAGAACCGTTCCGATCGCAAATCCGCCCATCGTTAGCCCCAATAACAGCCACCAGCGATCGGTGTATAACCAGCCGACGTAGCGCAGGCCAAAGAGGCGGTCAATCCAGCCAATTAGGGCCGGAGCGATCGCGAACCCTATCCCGATCGCCGTGGCGAAAAAGGGCGCTCCTTGCAGGCGAAAGAGGCCGGGGGTGCGGATATGGGGTTTGACTGGGGTGGCGTCAGGCCAGTTGAGGAGGGGGGAGACTTGCCAAAATTCGGCACAGCGGTGGAAACGATATAAGCGTCGCCCGAGGAGGGGATGGGTTTGGTTGAGATTCAGCCAGGGAGCGTAGGGGCTTTTTAAGTGCCAGGACAAGAGGGTTTCGGGGGCATCGTGGTGGAGTAATTGGCCCGAGATTTGGGCCTCGCGATCGCCCAAGGGAGTCAAGGCTTCCCAACTTTCATAGAGAGTACCACCTTCGGGGTGCTGACGCCGGTATTCGCCAATGGCTTGGGCGAGGGAGAGGAGTCCCCGTGTTAAGCCGTTGGGATCACCGCTCATCTCTAGGGCCAGGCGATCGCCGTAGCTGTGACGCAGGCGGGAGAGGGCAAAAATCGGATAGCGCCAGAGTTTGAAGAGGCCATAACTGAGGCTGGCCACTAGGGCGGCCAGCCAAAACCCGGCTTGATAGAGGATGACGAGTGCTGACTGGGAGGATTTTGAGGCGCGATCGCGCAGCCAATCCCCCAAACGACTACTCTGGAGATAGAGACTATAGGGCAATTGCAAGATCGCCAGGAAGCCGGACAGGGCCAGGATGTCTTGATGGCGAATATGGGCCAGTTCGGCGATGACCAACGCGGCGATCTCCTCTGAGTTGAGGCGGTTGAGGAGGCCGCGACTGATGGCTAGGCGGGCATACCGGGGTAGAGTTCCATAGCTGAACAGAATCGGCGCATCGTCGGCAATGAGGCGCAATTCGGGGATGGCGATGTTCTGTTTGCGGCAGAGTTGACGTAGGGCCTGTTTGGCTTCGGGGCTGAAGGTTCCCAGTTGAGTCAGGGAAAAGCTGCGGCTACCCCAGTTGAGGCGCCCGATCGCATCTAAGAGCCAAGGCGAGATGGCGGTGCAGAGAATCAGGAGCAGGGCAATCTGACCGTTGTAGTTATTGAAAAAGGCTTGAACGGGACGAAAGAGCCGGGTTCTGACAAAAAGTTCATTTATTGCCGTCAGCAGCCCATGCAGGGGCAGGGAGATGCTGAGAAAGAGCAAAATGGCGGTCAATACCTCTAGCCCTCGGAGTCGTCCGAGGGGGGGCGGTTTGAGCGATCGCCGCTCTTGGGGGCGCTCTAGGGGCTTATCCCGCCAGTTTTCAGTGCTGGCCGGGGTTGGAGGACTCTCGCTCGTCTCGTTGGAGGAGGGCGGCTCGGGGTCTGGGGGGCTGGGGGCTTCAGCGGCGGTGTGGTCTAGGAGAGTGAAGGCCAGTTCAGGTTCTGGGGGTGGGGGGCTGTTGCTCTGAGGCCGGTAAACCTCTCGTTGGCTGGGGGGGGATGCTTCGGGGGGGTTGTCTAGGGGAATAAACCCCAGGGCCTCTGATGGGGGCGGTTCCGGGGCGCTGGGGGTGAGTTGTTGGAGTTTCTGGCTGGCCCAGGTTTGGACTTTGGGATGGGGATGTTGACAGAGATCTTGGCACAGGGCGATCGCCTCGGGGTCCTGGCCCGTTTTGCGATATAACGAGACTAAGGCTCGTTGGGCTTTGAACTGTTGGACGGCATGAGGACTGAGACGACAGACCTGTTGCAAGGAGGCGATCGCCGCTTGAGACTCACCCCGTTGCATTTGGGCCAGTCCGAGTTTCAGCAGTTGCCCAGCTGAACGAGGGGGACGAGGAGGAATGGGAGGAGACATAGGCCACTGTCAGGAACCGCCAATCTCCTCTACGATAACGCTGTCGCTGCGAGGTTGGGCAAATTGCCCCGCTTGGGGATTTAAGATCCTCGCTGAATTTCTTGGAAAATTTCTTCTAAAATTTCCGTTGCGCCTTGGTTTCGCAGGACGTTGGCGAGTTGTTCTCCGAGTTGTTCAGCGTCGGCGGCGGGTCCCTGTATGCTGTCTTTGATGAGTGTTTGACCGTCGAGACGGGCCACCATTCCGGTTAGGGTGAGTTGGTCGCCTTCAATGGTGGTGTTGACGCCGATGGGAACTTGACAGCCGCCTTCTAAACTGCGCAGGAAGGCTCGTTCGGCTAAGCAGCGTTGGGTGGTGGGGGGATGGGCGATGGCCAGGAGGAGTTCGAGGATTTCCGGGTCGCCGTCGCGACATTCGATGCCTAAGGCCCCTTGGCCGACGGCGTGGAGGGACACGTCGCTGGGGATGACTTGATGGACGCGATCGCCCATTCCCAGGCGTTCGAGGCCCGCTACGGCGAGGATAATGGCGTCGTATTGACCGTCATCGAGTTTGGCTAAACGGGTGTTGAGGTTGCCGCGAATGTCTTTGAAGGTGAGGTGGGGGTAATGATGTCGCAGTTGGGCCAGGCGACGCAGGGAGGAGGTTCCGATGATGGAACCTTCGGGGAGGCTGTCGAGTTGTTTGTCTTGATGTTTTTCATGCACCACTAACGCATCGGCGGGATCTTCGCGTTCGGTGATGCAGCCGAGGATGAGGCCGTCGGGGAGGTGGGTGGGGAGGTCTTTGAGGGAATGTACCGCAAAATCCGCGTCGCCGCTGAGCATTCGCACTTCGAGTTCTTTGGTGAAGAGGCCTTTGTCTCCAATTTTGGCCAGGGCCACATCGAGGATGTTGTCCCCTTGGGTACTCATGGTGTGAATGTCAAATTGGTGACTGGGGTGGGATTCTTGCAGGCGATCGCGCACCCAGTGGGTTTGCACGAGGGCGAGTTGGCTTTTACGGGAAGCGATGCGAATGGTGCGATCGGCGGCGGACACGGTAGAAGTCATGGATTCGGTTGTTAAAGGATTGTTCTTAATACGCCCAATCTAGGATAGCGCAAGTTCTGGCTCAATCTGTCCTGGGAAAAGGGGAGGCTTGAGGGGAATGGGGGGCTGGAAATCAGGTTACAGTGAACTCTGGGGGATCTCAGATCCCCCTCGGTTTTTGGTAAGGCTTCCCGGTAGGCTAACGATTATTATGGCAACGGTTCGACTAAATCAGATTACACGACGCTTTGATGGGGTGAGTGCCATTGAAGATATTAGTTTTACGGTTCCCGATGGTGAGTTTTGGGTGTTAGTGGGAGCTTCGGGTTGTGGGAAATCGACGATTCTCAGAACCATTGCGGGGTTGGAGATGGCCACGTCGGGGGAGTTGTATATTGGCGATCGCCAGGCCAATGATATCCCGGCTCGGGAGCGGGATGTGGCCATGGTGTTTCAGAATTACGCTCTCTATCCTCATATGACGGTGGCTCAGAATTTGTCCTTTGGCTTACGGATGCGGGGAATGGAGAAGAAAACGATCTGCGATCGCGTCAGCTATGTGGCGGAGATCCTCAGTATTACGCATCTGTTGCAACGGAAGCCGAAACAGCTTTCGGGGGGTCAGCAGCAACGGGTGGCCCTCGGCCGGGCCATTGCTCGTCAACCTCAGGTGTTTTTGTTGGATGAACCGTTGAGTAATTTGGATGCTCAGTTGCGCGATGAGATGCGATCGCAGTTGAAGAGGTTACATCACCAGTTGGGGATTACCACCATTTATGTGACTCATGATCAGACTGAGGCGATGACGTTGAGCGATCGCCTGGTGGTGTTACATGAGGGACGGATTCAACAAATTGGCACACCGTTAGACGTGTATAATCAGCCCAACAATCAAACCATTGCCAGCTTTTTGGGCAGTCCGCCGATGAACCTATTTCGGGCTACCTATAATGGCTCTAGTTTTGAGGTGAGCGGTCAGGACTTCCCCGCCTCTCCCCCCCTGTTGCAAGCCTTGGAGGATCTCAGTCCCAAAACTTCCCCGCCAACGCTCAATCTCGGGATTCGTCCTGAAGACATCCAGCTTTCGTCAGAACAACCCGGAAGTCTGGCTGTACGAGTCAGCATCACGGAACCCCTCGGACGAGAGACGTTAATTCGCGCGGCGATCGTCTCTGAGGGATCTCGGGGCCAGGAGAATGTCCTCAATTTCTTTATCCCCGCCAGCACTCAACCCCAACCCGGCGAGATGCTTTGGGTCACCTTTCCTCCCGAGAATATCCTCTGTTTTGACCCCATCAGCGAAGACCTAATTCGCCACTTGTAGGGGCGAAAATCCCCTCCTGGGAGGGGCAGGGGTGGGTTATGCCCCTACAACCAAATCGGGGATAACGGCAAGCGAAACCCAGGTAAGACCGGCTCTCCCGACAACTCCAAAGGATGGTCAAATCGCTCCATCTCCGAGCCAGGACGGTAACAGTCCACCTGTCGCTGCTGGGGGTTAATCAGCCATCCTAATTCGGTTCCCTGACTGATATATTCCCGCATTTTGGCTTGGAGTGGGGCTAAGTCATCGGAGGCGGAGCGTAATTCAATGACAAAATCGGGGCATAGGGGAGGGAAACCGCGACGTTGTTCTGGGGTTAAGCCTTGCCAACGGCGGCGGCGAACCCAGGCCACATCGGGGGAACGAATGGCACCATTGGGGAGGAGAAAGCCGGTTGAGGAGTCGAACCCTTCACCGAGGTCGGGATGGCTGGCCACCCAAGCGGCGAGTTGGCCGGTTAGGGAGAAGTTTCGTTGACCTGATTCACCGCCAGTCGGGGGCATGACAATGAGTTCTCCGTTGGCGTTTCGTTCTAAGCGTAGATTCGGATTGGCGGCGGCCAGGGGAAGAAATTGCTCCGGGGTGACCTGAAGCCGGGTATCTGGAGGGAGTTCGAGACGGAGGGTTGAGGCCATGGGGTGAGCCTTGGGTTCGGGTGGGGAGATTAGGATGAGGAATGACTGTATTTTATCCCTAAGATGAGGATGGGTTTTCGGTAAATCTTGTCAGAGAACCCACGTCTAACTCCTCGTGACAGGAGATGGCCCGCAAGGTTATCGAAAAGGGTCTTCAGGATATCGGGTGAAATTTGTTGCATGGGATACAAAATTGTAGGGGAACCCACCCCTAGCCCCTCCCAGGAGGGGATTTTTCGCCCCTACGGCAACGGATGTAATCTGCCATAAATTCTCCTGATCACCCTAAACCCAGAAGTCCCTACCCGTGGGAAGGGTCACCCATCGAGGTGGGAATATCTCAGTTTTGGTGTAAAGCCTAAATAAACTCTCTATTGTTACCTAGGAAAATAACCATGAATATCAGGCAATTGATTGATGAGGAAATTAGCAAACTAGAGGAGGATGAGTTAGCACAACTCTATGAAATTGTCAAGAATTTTTCGCGTCCCAAAACAAACAACAGTTTATTTTCCAAGTTAAAGCAGGTCAAAATTGAGGGTCCCGTTGATTTTGCCGCCAATGTCGATCTATATCTTAACGGAGAGATTGATGATTTTGGCTTTCGCTTCTAGGCGTAGGCTCAAATCATCGGGAATTTCGAGGCTGATTTTGTGCGTCATGATGTCAGTTTCTCTGGGTGAAGCGGGTGGGTTTCACCCGCATGATATTCCGCCATTGCTGAAGCGGCGAGTTGAGCCAGACGATCTGGAGAACGTGAGAATGATTCATCCCAACGACGCTCATCCTCAATTTCTTCTAGGATGATTGCAGCGATCGCATTTTGCTCACTCTCAGACAAAGTTTGTAACCGGGCGATCGCACTTTCGAGTAATTCCGTCATGGCTACCCTACCCCATATTGATGCTCACTCCTAGTATTGCCGATTTCAGACCAATTGACGACTCCCCCGACGGGATATTGTCTGTGGTGGATTCTAGCCGCAT
>SIHH01000515.1 GCA_004299065.1 Phormidium sp. SL48-SHIP
AAGAGGCGATTGAGCGCGTTCGACAAAGCTTGGCAACTCGGCGAGAACAAAGTAATCGAGACTTGATTCCTAAGGAAGTCTGGGAGCGGCTAAGGGTCTTAAAAGGTCAAGACTCTTGGACATCGTTACGGAAACGAGCCGGTATTGCCTCGAATAACCTTCATGTAGGTCAACGGGCATTATCACGGTCTCGACTCTTGAAACTTGCGATCGCCCTAGATAACCCTGACCTACAACACCTTGCTGATAGTGATGTCTATTGGGATGAAATCACAGCAATTGAAGGATTGGGCGAGGCTCAAGTTTACGATTTAACGATTCCTGAGACTCATAACTTTGTCGCTAATGATATCTGTGTTCATAACACAGCGTTCAGTTTGAATATCGCCCGTAACTTAGCCAATAGCTATAAATTACCCGTGGCGGTGTTTAGCTTAGAGATGTCCAAAGAGCAACTTGTGCAACGATTGCTCGCCAGCGACTCAGGAATTGAAAGTAACCGCCTGCGAGCCGGCCGCGTCAGTCAAAACGAATGGGAACCCCTCAGTCGCGCCTTAGCCTCCCTGTCAGAAATTCCCATTTTTATCGATGATACCGCCAATATTACCGTAACTGAGATGCGGTCTAAATGCCGACGCTTGCAGGCTGAACAAGGGAAACCCTTAGGATTGGTGTTATTAGACTATTTACAACTGATGGAGGGAGCGGGAGATAACCGGGTTCAGGAATTATCTCGGATTACGCGATCGCTTAAAGGCTTGGCGCGGGAACTCAATGTCCCAGTGATTGCGCTCTCCCAGTTGAGTCGTGGTGTGGAAGCTCGCAACAATAAACGGCCCATGATGTCGGACTTGCGTGAAAGTGGGTCGATTGAGCAGGATGCGGATTTAGTGGCCATGCTCTATCGGGATGAATACTATAACCCCGATACCCCCGATCGCGGTATTACGGAGCTAATTATCGCCAAACACCGCAATGGTCCGACGGGGATCGTGAAACTGCTGTTTGACCCTCAATATACCCGTTTCCGCAATCTCGCCAGTCCCGGTCGTCCCCTCTCGGGAAGCGCCTATGGCCAACTTCCGCCGGGTTAATTGGGTTTGGCTTGTTGTCTCAATTCTCCTTGTCCAGATTGGCGACGGTTTGGCCCAAAAGGACAATGTTTAGCAAAACCCGCAAGAATCCTCCGCTTCAAATCTCTGATTGAAGCGTGAGAT
>SIHH01000516.1 GCA_004299065.1 Phormidium sp. SL48-SHIP
AGAGGCAAGAGGCAAGAGGCAAGAGGCAAGAGGCAAGAGGCAAGAGGCAAGAGGGTTGGGGTGTATGTTTCTGGTTGCCCTCTTTAGGGGACTTGATTCTTAATTTCCTCGGGGGTTTTAATCTGGTTGCTGATGATGCGGTTGATGCCAGATTGCTGGAGTTGTTGGGAGAGTTGGGGGTCATCGACGGTCCAGGCGACGATTTCCACGTTCTGCGATCGCGCCTCGTCTATTAAACCCGGCTCCCCGAGGAGAGGTTTATATAAGCTCAATAATACCCCCTGAACTTGAGCGGCTTGGGGGAGGCGTTGGCGAATATCGGTGGCGGTTAGGGTGTGATAGCCTAGGCGACAATGGGGGGATTTCTCTCGGAAGGCGGCGAGTAATTCCGAATCAAAGGAACAGAGAAAACACCGATCGCCCAACTGGTACGATTGGATCATCTCTAGGATGCGATCGAGGCGATCGCTGGTCCAATTCGATTCGGAGGTCATGGCATCGGATTTAAGGTCGAGATAGGCAAATTGAGGGAATTTTGCCACTTCTGCTAAGGTTTGCTCTAAACTCGGAATACCCGCCCCCTGAAACTCCTCATTAAGCCAGGCCCCCGCGTCGAGATGTTGCAGGTGTTCCCAGGGGGTCTGGCTGACGCGGCCTGGGGTGGCGGTGGTGCGATCGAGGGTTTCATCATGAATGACGACGGGAACGCCATCGAGACTTAAGCGTAGGTCAAATTCTAGGGAATCGGCCCCGGCGCGTCGGGCGGTTTCAAAGGCGATTAGGGTGTTTTCGGGGGCGATCGCACTGAAGCCACGATGGGCAATTTGTTCGAGTTGGGTGCTGATCATAAAAAGACTCGCTGTGTTTAACTAAAATAGACACTTAACAATGTACATTAATTTTCTGGGAAAGACATTTCTATATTAGGCTTGGGGATTAAATTTGTCCTATTAAGTCTGGCTGTCATCACCATGTAAGACCGTTAACCCCTTAGACTATCCCAGGTTTTCTGAGTTTATCTACCCCCGCGAGAAGACTCACGTTGTAATCTCTGATTCAACGCTGAGATCAATCGCGGCAACAACCGTAGTACAATAAAAGTGACTAAATAGTGTCATGCTGGTATTTGAGGCCAAGCTAGAAGGAACCAAAGAGCAGTACGAACGGCTAGATGAGGCCATTCGGACGGCTCGGTTTGTTCGTAACAGTTGCC
>SIHH01000517.1 GCA_004299065.1 Phormidium sp. SL48-SHIP
TTCCCTGTTCCCTATTCCCTATTCCCTGTTCCCTATTCCCTATTCCCTGTTCCCTATTCCCTGTTCCCTGTTCCCTTCTTTATCCATCGAAATTGGCTTGGCATTCCCTCCAACTTGTTGCACAAAGAACTCTTCGAGGCTGCGACGGGAGGAATTGAGGCGTAGGAGTTTGCCGCCGAGGAGGTTGAGGCTGGCGAGGAAATCCGGTAACTCGCCCTGGAGGGTTCCTTGCCAATCGCCTTTGTCAAATTCTAGGTCTGGGAGCCATTTTTTCAAGACGTCAGCCGGCCCGCCCTGGCCGTAGACACGATAGCGATCGCCAGTCCCGAGGAGTTCATCGGGAGATCCCGTGCAACGGAGTTCGCCGTCACAGAGGATGGCCACGCGATCGCAAATTACCTCCACATCCGAGAGAATATGACTGTTGAAAAAAATGGTTTTGCCCTGGGATTTCAAGGAGAGGATGATTTCCCGCATCTGATAGCGGCCGAGGGGATCGAGTCCTGACATCGGCTCATCGAGGAAGACCACTTCGGGATTACCCACCAGGGCCTGAGCCATGCCAACCCGTTGTAACATCCCCTTGGAATACTCCCGCAGAGGTTTGCGGCGGGCCGTCTTTTGGCCAATTCCCACCCAGTCGAGGAGTTGGCTAATCCGCCGGGAGCGATCGGGTTCGCCGAGGTTGAACAGTCCCGCCATAAAGGTGAGAAATTCCCAGGCCGTGAGACTGTCGTAGAAATAGGGATTTTCCGGGAGATAGCCGACAAACTGACGCACCGCGCGATCGCCCAGAGGACGGCCCAACAACGTCCCACGACCCGACGTTGGACGAACAATCCCTAACAACATTTTCAGCAGTGTTGTTTTGCCGGCCCCATTGGGACCGAGTAAGCCAAAGGTTTGTCCTTGGGAAACACTTAAGGAACACCGTTTGAGAGATGTCACCGTTTGGTTGAGCCAAAAACCCGTGCGATAGCTTTTGGTGAGATCTACGGTTTCAACAACAAAGGGAGTCATAGGAGGAGGCAATAGCTAGCAAGAGGCAATGGGCAGAAGCTGCCCCTAGTCCCTCACAGGAGGGGAGACGTCTATTGGTTTGGATTGTAGAACATTCGTACGACAAAACGGGAGCCGATCAGCTCCCGTTTTGTTCCTCACGTAAAACTCCTGGGAGGGTTGGAAGCTCCGTGATT
>SIHH01000157.1 GCA_004299065.1 Phormidium sp. SL48-SHIP
GAGGTGCTGAGTAGAGTTTTTTGAAATAATCCAGACATGATGGGTAAATCCTTAAGTCAGTTTTAGTTAATTCGTATACCGGGTAGATGTTGGCGAGTCGTAGCTTTCACGTTAATAATGACAGAGTCCCCGGAAGGGGTTGAGTCATGGATGAGTACGATCGCCGACCTGCTCAATTTCAACCTACCCTTATTGTAGGGAGTAAATAGAGGTAGTAGGTAAAGTTAGTGTTGAGTTTTCCCTGAGTTTTATAAAGTTTTTGCTAAGTTGAAAGAGGTAGGTCAACTCCCACTGGGAGCGGACTTGCCGTCTTTTCAATAGAATTACAGATGTTTTAGCTGTGATTTCAAGTCTAGGCTGATTTCATCCGAGTTAACACGGATAAATTAGATAAGGTGTTACGAACTGTCCAAACTAATCAACTTATCCCCGTAGAAACACAGAGATTCGTTGTACAGCTTCGGCTAAGACTTGGGGCGATCGCACCAACGCAAAGCGCACATAACCCTCACCACTCTCCCCAAACCCCACTCCTGGAGAAGCCGCCACCCCAGTTTGCTGAACCAAGGCGTCACAAAAGCCGATCGAGTTCTCGGACCAGGGTTGAGGCAATTTTGCCCAGACATACATCGTTGCTTCGGGCCGAGGAACCGCCCAACCAATTTCCTGCATCGCCTCGATAAACACATCTCGACGTTGACGAAAACAGTCAACGGTCGACTGTACGGGACTCTTGCCATCATGACTGCCATCATGACTAATATCACTATTTAGGGCCGCGATCGCCCCATTGAGAATCCCCTGATACTGATTAAAATCGACCGCCGCCTTCACCTGGCGCAACGCCAAAATCAACTCCGGGTTACCAATGGCATAGCCCACCCGGAACCCGCCCATATTGTAGGACTTAGACAGCGTAAAAAACTCAATACTACGACGTTTCTCAGTATCAGCCTGGAGAATCGAGGGAGGACGATCGCCCTCAAACACTAAATCCCCATAGGGGAAATCATGAACCAAGGCTATATTGTATTTATCGCAAAATGTCAAGGCTTCTTCAAAAAACGTAACAGAAGCCGTGGCCGTGGTGGGATTGTGGGGATAACTCAGCACCATCATGCGGGCGCGATCGCACACCTGGGGAGGAATCTCACTAAAAACCGGCAAAAACTCCCGTTCCGCCCGCAATGGTAGCGGATGAATCCGCCCTCCCGCCAACGCCACCCCACCATAATGAGAAGGATACCCCGGATCGAGAAGCAGAGCATAATCCCCAGGATTCAACAGGGCCAGAGGTAAATGAGCCGTTCCCTCCTGAGATCCCACCAGAGGTAACACCTCCGTTTCTGGATCAACCTCAATCCGATAGCGTCGCTGATACCAATGCGCCGCCGCCTCACGAAACGCCTTGGTTCCATGGAAAAGGAGATATTGATGGGTTTGGCTATCCCAGAGCGATCGCTCAATCTCGTGCAAAATAAAATCGGCCGTCGCTAAATCCGACGAACCGAGAGATAAATCAATAATATCTCGTCCAGCCTGGCGGGCCGCTGCCTTCGCCCGATCCATATCTGCAAAAACATTAGCACGGAGCGAGTCTAGGCGTTGAGCAAAATGAAGCATAACAAAAGCGTGAACGAGACAGAGAGCAGCAACCTATTAAGCCCCTAAAAGCGAGTCTAACAGCTGCTGAAGTTGCGATCGCGTAATCGCCCCTTCCTTCGCCTCAAGCATCTCACCCTGACGATAGAAGCGTAACGCCGGAACCCCTTCAACCTGGCAACGTTTCACCGACTCCGGATTGGCATCAACTTCTAACTTGACAATCTTAAGGCGATCGCTGTAGTTCTGCGCGGCCCAATCAATCGAAGGAGACACCAAGCGACAGGGGCCACACCAAGAGGCCCAAAAATAGGCCAAAACAGGTTGACTGGCCTCCAACACTTCCGCTTGGAACTGAGAATCATTAATCGTAACCGGTTGACTCATGGCTTTGTCGTTAACATCCCTGAGGGGAGACAGGACAGAACAAAATCCCCGTCATCCAGTTTAAAACGAGATGAGCCCGAAACAAACAAGCGATCGCCCAATCTCAAATCGAGCGATCGCCACCATCAACGAAAATCTCCAACCCGTCCCTAGAGATTATCCAGTTCAGCCCGGAGTTTTTCGAGTTCATCATCAACTTCCGCATCAGCCGCCGGAGTTTGGCCTTCCGGAAGTGCGCCAGCGGGTTTCGAGCCTCCTGAAATCTGGGCCTTCATCGCCGCCAACTCATCATCGACATCACTACCGGATTCCAACTGAGCAAACTGGCTTTCCAAATCACCCCCAACTAGCTCTTCAGAGGCTTGAGACGTCGCCTCAGCTTCGAGGACTTTCTCTTCCATGCGTTCAAACGCACCCATCGCCCCACTACTATTGAGAGAGCCGAGGCTATTTTGTAACTGCTCCTGAGCCTTCGCCGACTGCATCCGGGCCTTGAGCATATTTTTCTTAGTTTTCGCCTCAGAAATCTTGCTCTCTAGCTGCATCAAGCTGCGCTTGAGGGTATCAACCTGCCCAGACTGCCCATCATACTGAGCCTTGAGAGTCGCAGCGGTTTCCGCATGAGACTTTTTCCGTTGCAGAGCTTCCCGAGCCAGACTTTCATCTCCTTTTTGCAACGCCAACTGAGCGCGACTCTGCCATTGATTAGCATTCGTCTGAGCTTGGTTGTACTGTTGTTGAGTTCGTTTTTGTTGAGCGATCGCCTTTGCAACAGCTTGGCGCAACTGCACCAAGTCCTCCTGCATATCAATAATCGCCTGCTCTAAAATCTTCTCTGGATCTTCAGCCTTGCTCACCATGTCATTAACATTGGCGCGAACGACGCGGCTGATGCGATCAAATAATCCCATAACGTCTTTATTCCTTCTGACAATTGGTTAACAAATCGAAAAACGGGCGTCTACTTTAAGTGTAGCCAGCGGCGGCTCAGATTGGGGAGTTAGGGACGCGACGACCACAGATCGGTCCACGTCCCCATCCTAACCCGAATCCACCCCTAGCGAGGTTGATACACTTGGGCTGATATCCCATCCTCCCCGAGGCGGTTCACCAGACCTTGAGCCGCCCCAGTATCATCAAACGCTCCCACCTGGACCTTCACCCCATCAGGAAACTCCCGTAAATAGGCATCAGGAACCACCTCTCGCACCTGCTCCAATCTCGACACCTGATCGTTATAATCCACCACCACAAAGATAAACCCCGCATAGTTGCGATCGCGATCCACCCTCGGGGCCGGACCCGAATCCGCATCTGTCGCAGCATTATCAGCCGTCGTCTCCTCAGGCGTCTCAGACTCCTCAGATACCGAATCTGGCGAGTCCGAGCCACCCTCGGGCTGAGACTCCCCGGTTGATTCGGGGGTGAGCAACGCTGAAATATTATCAAGCGTATTTTCGGCCGGTTCCGTCCCCTCCGAGGGAGTTGGAGCGCTGGCCGCTGCCTCAGGCGACGGTTGAGGGGCTTCTTGAGGCGTGGGCGGAGGCGTCACCAGAGGCGATCGCGTCTCGGGATCTAAACGGCTTAGAGTACTGAGATCGAGTTGGATAAACTCCTCCGCCGCCAAATCCGGTGACGTGGGTAAACGAGTTGGACCAGCAGACGCCGACTCGGGGCTGTTCTCTTGTCCCTCACTCTCCGAAGCTGTCCCACCGCCAAAAAATCGTTCTAACCCCAACTGTCCCAAACTTTCAGGATTCACTAAAACATAACCGAGGGTGGCCGTTGCTGCCAAAAAGAGCAGCACAGACCCCACTCCCAAAGCCGTAAACGTCCGCTTCTCTCCATCGCCATCTTGATTTGAGGCTTGATTTGAGGCCGTCGAGAGATCGCTGACCGATACAGCCGACGGATCTCGATCAGAGGTCAAACCCGAGATCGCCTCCACCTCGGGTCCCTGACGAAGCCGCTCAGCTGATTCCAAATAGGTTCTCGGCGGCGTGGCCGAGTCCACCTCAGCCACCTCAGACCGATCCTCAATGGCGACATCCGAGTCCGCCTCATCCGCCTCAGAGGTCTCAGAACTCCACTCGGAGTCGGTCGCCTCGAGTGATCCCGAGGCCGCTTCAGATGTCGCCTCCCAGGGCGATCGCTCAGATGACGGTGGCTGAGGGGACTCAAGTTGCCCCTCGACAATCACCGGCGACGATGACGGCGGTGGTGGCGGGGGACTCATCTGCTTACGATGCTGTCGATATCGTTCGAGTTCAGCATCGAGTGGAACATCCAAACTCGCCAACGCGACTTGTAACGAGGGATGAAGAAGAGAGTTCGTGGGTCTAGGGGAAGATTTGGTCGAAGACACTTGACTCAAGTTGCCAATTCACAAGATGGAAAACCCGTTGGGGCTGTTACAAGATTAACCCGACTTGACTGGGAATGGGGGGAACTGCCTCAGCTAGGTTGAACTGGCGTTGAATCCCCTGATCCCCGTTCAGAAAACTTTTACCTAAATTTCACAGAACCTTCACAAAGGTAGGGCATCCTCGGAATAAAGAGGCGTCGAGCCATCCTGAGGCTCGGTTAACCGATGACCGGGATCAGGATCACATCACCGCCTCAGCCGATCCATTACCCTTTACTACAGTTAACCTTAACTGCCAGCATCGTCTCAATCGTCAGATCACTCGTCAGACCATCGAGGACGCGATAAACCAGTCAAGCCAATACTTTGAAGTGTTATTAAACGTCCACGATCAACCGTCCACGATCAACGACTCAGCCAACGACTCAGCCAACGACTCAGCCAACGACTCAGCCAACAACCCAGCAGCAATGAGCAACAATTGATTGTGAATGATCACCTGTCCATTGTCTGAAAGCCACTGCTATGAGTTTCCAATCCTTAGATCAGATTTTACAAAGCCTATCCAATCAACTGGTTGATCCGAAACAGGAGCCGCTGGATCAAATCGTTGCAGTTTGGCCCGATGTCGTGGGTGAGAAAACAGCTCGCTTTAGTCGTCCCGTCCGTCTCGCTCATGGCATTTTACAGGTGGCGACAGCGAATGCTGTTTGGGCGCAGCAATTAACCTTTGCCCGGCGAAGCTGGTTAAGTCAATTAAACCCCTATTTAGACGAACCGCTGCGAGACATTCGTCTCTCTCCGGGACTCTGGCATCGAGACATCGAGCCTCCCCAACCCAATCCTGAATATCAGCTATCCCAGCATCCCAGTTACTGGGGACCCGGCGACGAGTCTCTCTTATCCCGTCAACGGGGGACACCGACCTCGCTCCCCCCTAGCCCACAAGGAGCATTTGAAGCTTTGTTGCAGCAAGTGGCAGTTCATACTCATCAGTTGCCCCCATGTCCAGTTTGCCATTGTCCCACCCCGATTGGTGAGCTAGAGCGTTGGTCAGTTTGTGCCGTTTGTGCCGTGTCTTGTCCTGACATTGAGAGGGAATAATCTGAGATTTTTGCCCCTTTGACAACCCGTCCCTAATCGATCCCCATTGGGTCAAAGGGGGTTATTTAAACTGTAGCGATCGCTACGAACCATACTTTACTTATCTTTACAAACTTTATTGTTAGTTTACAAAAAACAGGCTTAAAGCTAACTTTTATATTTTCTTTGGGATCTAAAAAAGAGAACGATTGTAAAATTAAAGAAGATAAATAAAAACGTTCGCTTTAAATCAGTTCAATGAATATCAATACCTGTTCCGTTTCAACCTGCCGCTCTTGCCGATACTATACGCCCGAAGGTCGTCGGGGTGGTCAATGCCAACAACTCAGCGCTCCGGTTTGCGGAAGCTGGAAATCCTGCTCCTTAGCCTTTCCACCCTTTGCCCCCTCTTGGGAGCATTTAGAAAAACTCATTTCTCTCGATAGCCGTGAGTCTGTTCCTGCTCGGACTTTACCTAAAAAACCCATTTCTGTCGAAGCTGAACCCGTTTCTGTCTAAAGGTCTGGGCTTTGTTTAAAGGCTTCTAGTCCCGTTCAATGAAGTTACAGCTTTACAGAAAAATCCCCACCTAAGGGGGAAGGTGGGGGAGACTAGGGCATTGTCGTCAATCAGAAACCATAAACGACAAGAACCCCGATCAACGATTCAACAATCAATACTCAATTAAGGGAGCCAAGGATACTGACGAAAATCAGGAGGGCGTTTTTCCAAAAAGGCCTGTTTTCCCTCAACCCCTTCTTCCGTCATGTAATACAAGAGCGTAGCATTGCCAGCAAGTTCTTGTAGGCCCGCCTGTCCGTCACAATCGGCGTTAAACGCGGCTTTGAGACAGCGGATCGCAATGGGGCTTTTTTGCAGAATTTCCTCAGCCCAACGAACGCCCTCAGCCTCTAACTCCTCAACAGGGACAACGGTATTGACTAATCCCATCTCAAGAGCCTGTTGAGCATCATACTGACGACAAAGGAACCAGATTTCTCGGGCCTTTTTCTGGCCGACGCTACGAGCCAGATAACTAGCCCCAAAGCCACCGTCGAAACTGCCGACTTTGGGACCCGTTTGTCCAAAAATGGCGTTATCAGCGGCAATGGTGAGATCACACACAACATGGAGAACATGACCGCCGCCAATGGCATAGCCTGCTACCAAAGCAATAACAACTTTGGGCATTGAGCGAATCAGCCGCTGTAAATCCAAAACATTGAGACGAGGAACCCCCGCATCATCCAGATAACCGGCTTTCCCTCGCACACTCTGATCGCCTCCAGAACAGAAGGCGTATTTACCATCGCTATGGGGGCCAGCCCCCGTTAGCAGTACAACGCCAATGCGGGTATCTTCCCGAGCATCCGCGAAAGCGTCATAGAGTTCAACAACGGTTTGGGGGCGAAAGGCGTTGCGTTTGTGGGGACGGTTGATGGTGATTTTGGCGATCCCATCCCGTTTGTGGTAGAGAATATCCTCGTAAGTTTTTGCAGTTTGCCAAGTCATGTCCATAAAATCGTTGCCAGGTTGACAGAAACACTCAGGGTGCGTGTTTTATCATTTCACGTCCGGGGGCTGACTGGGGAGCGTAGCTGAGTCACGGCTGGCCGAGTCGCTACTGGCTGAGTCGGCCACGCGATCAGCGGCCAGGAGGATACTCATCGCTTCGATGAGGCGATCGCTCTCCCGAACCGCTCGTTCCGTTTCACTCCCAAAGGTCTCACTGGCGGCATTCATGGCATCAATTAGCCCTTGACGGTCTTTAGCTTGTACCTGTTTCGCCAAAGCTTGGAAGGTTTGGGCTAAACGGGCGATCGCCTCACGACGGTCTGCATTTGCCAGCATAATATCGGCGTAGAGTTCGGCATCCTGACCAAACAGACGACTCACCATATCAATTCCCAGCCGATAAATAGGACTCGACAACTCCAAACTGCGGCCAACTTCAATGCCATCTTGGGCCAGAAACACCCCCAGTCCAAAGGTGGCGAAGTGACGAATCGCCTGAACCGTCACCATCATCTGATCATGTTCATCGGGGGGAGATTCCACCAAGTCGCCGCCATCTCGGGCCATCAACTCAACCAGCCATTGCCAAGCGGGGCGATCGCGGCCCGGACAAATCACCACTTTCTGAGACAAAAACGACTCCACCCCAGGGCCAAACATGGGATGTAACCCCACCACTGGGCCAGAATGAGCCGTCAACATGGTCTCTAGCATCGGACCTTTGATGCTGGTAATATCGGCTAACGTCGCCTTGGGAGACAGATAGCCCGCCGTTTGACGAATAATCTCTAAAGTTCGGTCAATGGGGACACAGACGAGGGCTAAGTCAATATCTTGAAGTAACTCCGGGGCCTGAGGCCAATCCTGTCGCCCCAGCAGACGCACCTCATGGCCCGCTGCGAGGAACCGCTGGCGGAAAAACTGAGCCATCATCC
Organism: Phormidium sp. SL48-SHIP; assembly: GCA_004299065.1. Taxonomy (GTDB): domain Bacteria; phylum Cyanobacteriota; class Cyanobacteriia; order Cyanobacteriales; family Geitlerinemataceae; genus Sodalinema. The sequence goes on from SIHH01000157.1 coordinate 7,888, forward strand.
CCCGTCCCCCAATTAGGGTAATTCGTCGTTTTGGCTCATCGGGGTGGCGTAGGGGACGAGTCGCCAGGGCCGCCGTACAACTGGTGACAAGGCTATTCCAAACAAAAGGCGGAACCCCAGACGTCTGGAGTTCCGTTTCTACAATGGTGTCCACTGTGGTCGAGGATGCTGAGGAAGACGGCGATCGCTCAGACAAGAGCTGAATCCGCTGACTCAGCAAGTGAATCAGTTGTTTGTCAATGGCCTCAAGGGACAAATCAGGCATGGGACAAGATACTTAGGTTGGATCGGGGTTCTTTCCAATTAAACTATCCAAGATGCTAGAGACAAAGGAGAGAACCAGCGAACCAATGATGGCCCACAACAGCCCATCGACGCTGAAGCCACTGGTTAACGCAGCAACCAGTTGAATACTCAGGGCGTTAATGACCAGTAGGAAGAGTCCTAGGGTGACAATGGTAATGGGCAAAGTCAGTAGAATTAACAGGGGACGCACGACGGCGTTGACTAAGCCGAGGATGATGGCCGCAATCAGGGCAGCGTTAAAGCCGGTTAGGGTAATTCCGGGGACGATATAAGCTGTGACGACTAGGGCCAGTGCCGTCATTAGCCAGGTGACGATAAATTGTGGCATTTGCTTTTAAGGTTTTCTATAACGGTCAGGAATGCTTTCCCCATTGTATCGATTATTGGCAGGCATTGGCGGAAAATGTGGACTGGAGGCTCGTCTGAGGGAATCGCCAGGCATGACTGACTGTTGCTGGGGGTGAGCTTGGGTGTAGAGTGAAGGATGTCTTTAGCGCTCCTTGTTACTCTTCTCCTTCATTGCTATGTTGATGGCGATCGCACATACGGGTTTAGCCCTACTCCTATCCATTAGTCTCTGGTTTGGGCAACCCCTCGCCCAAGCGGTTCTCTATCAACCGGAACTCTCTTATAGTGAGTCCACATTGGTGAATGAGGATTTCTCGGGACAAACGCTGGCTAAGGCGGAGTTTGCTGGCTGTACCTTGCGATCGGTAGACTTCACTGATGCCGATTTACGGGGAACCACGTTTAGTGTTTCTTGGATGACGGATGTGAGTTTCCGAGGAGCGGATTTAAGCAACTCAATGCTCGATCAGGTGACGTTTAAGACGGTAGATTTGCGGGATGCGGTGTTAACTGACGTGATTTTTCTGCGTTCTAAGTTTGAGAACGTACAGATTGCTGGGGCAGATTTCACGGATGCGATTCTCGATGGATCTCAAGTCAACAAACTTTGCCAGATGGCTGAGGGAATCAATCCTAAGACGGGTGTGGCAACTCGGGATTCGTTGTATTGTCGATGAGGAAGGGAA
>SIHH01000158.1:0-3792 GCA_004299065.1 Phormidium sp. SL48-SHIP
CCCTCCCCCATGTACCGCGTCACCGCAATTAACCTAAAAAGTATGCCCCTCGGGGAGAGCGATCGCCTAATGACGATTCTGACCCCAGAACGGGGCCTGCTGCGAGTCGTGGCCGGGCGATCGCGGGCCGCCAAATCCAAATTCGGTGGACGGATGGGGATATTTGTCCTCAACGAACTGATGCTGAAACCCGGAAAATCCCTCGATCGCATCCACCACGCCGAAACCCTCGCCTCCTATCCCGGCCTCAGTCGCGACTTTGGCCGACTCACCGCCAGTCAATATCTAGCCGAAATCGCCCTGAACCAAGCCTTAGACGACACCCCCCAACCGGAACTCTTTAGCCTCTTCCTCGAACACCTGCAACGGCTAGAACGCTTGCCCGCCAACACTTCCCTCGCTCATGTCTTAGCTCATTTATGCCAAGGTATCTTTCACCTGTTGGCCCTCGGAGGCATTGCCCCACAAGTCCATTATTGCTGTCTATCCCAAACGGCTCTCACCCCGAACCTGAGCCAAGCCAACCCGGAAGTGGGATTTAGCACCCGTTCCGGGGGGATCGTCTCCCTCGAACACCTGCACCAATATCAGCAACGACAACAGCAACGACAACAGCCGTCTCAAGCCAGCAACACAGACGACTACGAAGCTCTGGCCAACCAAGCCGCCTTCGCCCCAACCCCAAACCGCTATCTCAACGGCCAGGAACTAGCCTTGTTGCAACAGCTCTCCCAACCGAACCTCTGTGAATCCACGCTGAGCCTAGAAGCCGCTTGGATCGCGATCGAGCAAATCCTGCGAGAATACACTCAGCATCATTTGGGACGTGCAATCCGCTCTGCTACCTTAATAAACAGTTACGTGGCTTCGTCTCATACCCAGCCAACGTAAGCCAAATCCTTCACTGCTCTGCTGTTGCTTGCCCTATGACACCCCTGCCCGACACGAACCCGGTTGATGTCCCAGAGATCGATGGTGATCACCCCGACGATCGCAACCCCGATCGCCCCCATGATCACCCCGAAAATGGAGAACGAGGATTTCTCCCCGTTTTCAAAAACAAGAACTTCCTAACCCTCTGGGGTGGACAAGTCTTCTCACAAATTGCCGACAAAGTGTATCTTGTCATGGCGATCGCCCTCGTAGCCAATCAATTCCAAGCCGAAGGCCAAAGCATCAGTGGCTGGGTGTCCGCCATTACCATCGCCTTCACCATTCCCGCCGTTCTCTTTGGCTTCATCGCCGGAGTTCTCGTTGATCGCTGGCACAAAAAAGACGTTCTCGTCACCACCAACATCCTACGCGGCGGATTCGTCCTCCTGTTGCCCATCTTAGTGTGGCTTTCCGAAGGACGAACCCTATTTGATGGCATTCCCCTAGGGTTCATCATGCTTCTCGGCGTCACCTTACTGGTGTCAACCCTAACTCAATTTTTTGCCCCCGCCGAACAAGCCGCTATCCCCCTGCTAGTGCAACGGCAACATCTCCTGTCCGCCAACTCCCTCTACACCACCACCATGATGGCCTCGGTGATTATCGGCTTTGCGGTCGGGGAGCCGGTTTTAGCCTTCGCCAACCAACTCTTGGGACATCTCAACTACAGCGAAGAAATCGTTGTCGGCGGCAGTTATGTCCTCTCCGGGATCTTACTGCTGCTGATGCAAGTTCGAGAAAAAGTTGACGTTAAAGAACGAGCCAAAACCAAAGTCTGGGAAGATCTCAAAACCGGACTGGCCGTCTTGCGAGACAAACCCCGTGTACGCAGTGCCTTAATCCAGTTAATCATCCTCTTTTGTGCCTTTGCCGCCCTAGCTGTGTTAGCCGTCCGTGTCGCTGAAATCATGCCCGAATTGCGAGCCGAACAATTTGGCTTCCTCCTCGCCGCCAATGGTGTGGGGATGGCCGTTGGGGCCGCGATCGTTGGACAAATTGGCTCGAACTTTGTCCCCCGTCGTCTCAACCTCTATGGTTCCATTGGCGTGGCCCTGTGCCTCGCGAGCTTGAGTTTTTACACCAGCCAACTGATCCCCTGCCTGATTGTCATCACCCTCCTGGGATTCTCCGCCGCCTGGGTTGGGATTCCCATGCAAACTATCATTCAAGCCGAAACTCCCGAAGAACAACGGGGTAAAGTCTTCGGGCTGCAAAACAATGCTGTTAACATTGCCTTAACCCTTCCCCTAGCCCTCGCGAGCATTGCCGAAGCCCAGTTTGGCCTCGGTCCAGTTTTACAAAGTCTGGGGGTCATCGTTGCCCTAGGCGGCCTAATAACCTGGTATATTGCCGATAAAAGTTCTCGTTCCCCTCAATCGAACAGTCCTCGCTGGTAAGGGTTATCATTCCACCATTACGACAGATTGTCCTCTGCTCTCGAATGAGTACGCCTGAATGCCCCGTCTTGATGGGGCCTGCATGAATCGGGAGTCTCACAGAGAGTTGAGTTCTTGAGGCGGTTGCGAGATTCCATTCACCTTCTCGATTTGAATGCACATCGCTTGGCTTGGAAAAAAATCGCCGTTTTGTGGCAACGTCACCTATAGCCGCGAAGTTACCAACGCGCTACTCGATCGAAACAATCGAGTCAGTTTTTTGCACTTTTGTCAAAATAGCCCTGACTCAGAACCGGGAGTATCGGTGCAGCCGGTTTCGGAAACCCAGTGGGCCGGACTGGCTTCGCCATCAGTGGCTCATGAAGTGTCGCTTCCCTGTCTCTATAAGTCCACCCTCTACACCATTCCCACCCTTAAATCCAGCAAAGTTCTGGCCGAGGCTCTGCGACAACTCAAACCGGATTTAGTCCACGCTTCGCTGACTCTCTCGCCGCTAGATTTCGTCTTACCCGAAATTTGCCAAGAGTTAGGCTTACCCCTCGTGGCCACCTTTCACCCTCCCTTCGATCGCCGCCGTCGCAATCTCACATCAAGTACGCAACACTTGATGTATCAACTCTACGCCCCATTTCTGGCGAATTACGATCGCACCATTGTCTTCTCCCAGATTCAACGAGAATTATTGGCTCAGTTGGGGGTTCCCCCGGAACGGATTGCGGTCATTCCCAATGGCGTTGATTCCCTCAAATACGCTCCCGGCGCCTCGGCCCTGAAATCTCAACTCAAGGCGGAACGGCTATTTGTCTATCAGGGACGTATCGCCATGGAAAAAAATGTCGAGGCTCTCCTGAAAGCCTGGAAATCTGCGTCCATGAGAGCCGATAGTAAACTGCTGATTGTCGGCGATGGCCCTCTGGCGATGTCGTTACGGGCCAGTTATCCCGAAGCTCAACAGATCCATTGGCTCGGCTATGTGGCCGATGAAAGCCGCCGCATTGAGATTTTACGGGCCGCTGATGTGTTTATTTTGCCCTCCTTGGTTGAGGGACTGTCGTTGTCGTTATTAGAAGCCATGGCCTGCGGACTGGCTTGTTTAGCCACCGATGCGGGGGCCGATGGAGAAGTTCTCGAAGATGGAGCCGGAGTGGTTCTGGATTCGCAACGAGTCACCAGTCAGCTACAAACCCTGTTACCCCTATTTCAAGATCACCCAGAAATGGCGAATTTGTTGGGTTATAAGGCCCGTCAGCGAGTCCTTGAACGCTATACCCTCGATAAGAATATCAGTCGCCTAGAAGACCTCTATGGTGAGTTATTGTCCCAGGCCAAGATGTCGGTAGGGTTTTTGTAGGAGACGGTTGTGATGAGTGGATTTGGGTCTGTATTTGGGTCTGTATTTGGGTCTGGATTTGGGTCTGGATTGACGCGGGAATCGATCGTTGCGAAGATTCAAGGTCTTTTG
>SIHH01000158.1:3892-9198 GCA_004299065.1 Phormidium sp. SL48-SHIP
ATTTGGGTCTGGATTGACGCGGGAATCGATCGTTGCGAAGATTCAAGGTCTTTTGGCCATCGCTGTGGTGACGGGCCTGTTGTGGCTAGGATTGGGATTTGGGGCGATCGCCGCTGAGTCATCTCGGCTATCGGGGGCGATCGAGTTTCATGTTCATACAGCCCCCGATGTGGTTCCTCGCCTTTGGACGGATCTGCAATTGGTACAAGCGGCTGAGTCGGCGGGATTACGGGCCGTTGTCTTGAAAAATCATGTCTTCCCCACCGGCGATCGCGCTGGAATTGCTCAACAAACCGTCAAGGAACTCGAGGTGTTTGGCGGGGTAGTTCTCAATGAAGCCGTCGGTGGCTTAAATCCCGAAGCCGTGCGAGTGATGAGTCGTCTTCCGGGGGGACGCGGTAAGGTGGTTTGGCTGCCGACGATTGATGCGGCCTATCATCGGCAGACGTTTGGCCAAGAACCGGGAGGGATTCGGGTTTTAGACGGCGATCGCCTAGTTCCAGAGTTAGAAACAATCTTATACTCGGTGCGCGATCGCCACTTGGTCTTAGCCACGGGCCATATTTCCCCCCAGGAAGTCCTCGCAGTCGTGCATCGCGCCCGAGAACTCGGGATTGAGAAACTTCTGATTACTCACGCCATGGCCGAGGTTCCAGGCTTAAATCTTGAGCAAATGAAGACTCTAGCGGAGTTGGGAGCCTATTTAGAGCTGGATTATGTCAATGTGCTTATGGGACCCAATGCCGTCGATCCGGCCCATCGAGCCTGGCGTCAAGTCACCCTAGAGGAGATGGCCCGCGTCATCCAAGAGATTGGCAGCGAGCATTTTATTCTCAGTACGGATCTCGGTCGTCCCCATGACCCCAACCCGATTCAAGGCTATCAGGCCTTTCTCCAAGGATTACAAAATCAGGGAATTTCCGAGGCAGATTTGGCCTTGATGACTCAAGACAACCCAGCTCGATTATTGGATTTGCCAAAATCGCCAACGTAAATGTCTGTTCCCTGTCGCTCGAAGGGCGAAAAATTTTTCGCCCCTACGAGGCCAGAACAAACCCTACCCCCCTCTTGCCTCTTGCCTCTTGCCATCCCCTCTTGGGAGGGGTTAGGGGTGGGTTATGCCTTCTTTCCCCCCTGTTCCCTGTTCCCTGTTCCCTGTTCCCTGTTCCCTGTTCCCTGCTTTTGCCTCCTATCCCCCTATCCCCTGAAGATACTCCAAAAACGATTCAAGTTCTTGGCGAGTCAGTTGTTGGCGCGATCGCTTGCCATAGGTTTGCTCTAAATACACACGTCCCTGTTCAGCATCCCATCCTAAACGGCGTAACTCCAAGGTTGTTTGCACTAACAAGTCAGAATCATCAGTGGGTGGCTCGGGACTGGATGAGGATTCAGGAGGCTTAACCGTCTCTGTTGGCTTTGGAAACGATAATTTCTCAGTTGACGTTATTTTTGGTAAATCAGATGGCTTGCTGGTTGATATAGAGGGGTTAGAAACCGCATTTTGGGGTTGAGTGCTATCGGAGCTATGATGAGAAACTTGTGACTCCAGAGACTCTGGGGAAGTCGAAGTCTGTGGCGGTTGGGATTGAAGCAATAGAGACAGACTTCGCTCCCGGGCCAAGTCTTCGGCTGTTTCGACCGACATTCCCATGGCCAAGGTTGACATCAAGGGGCGATCGCCATCAAATAGCACCACTCGCACCAGATACTGTCCTTCATGAAGGGTAATCAACTCTCCCCAGACCCGTCCGAGGGGATAACGTCGATAAAATTCTTCTAGCATCAGACTACTCCTGATCGATCGCCAAAACACAACGCCCTCCTAACCGACTCTAGCCTAGACGATTGTCAACGAAAATGGCGAGTCAACTCAGACCAGCCGCGCCAATCTCTGCTATCCTGGACTGCGGCTTAATGAGATATAATTGCTGGGATGTCGCGAGATTCGCTGCGACGATCCACATCACCCCCCCAGGCGGTCGGGTGTCCGGTCATGCTCAGACCTCACTGGAATCTCGGCGGACCGCTGCATGGGAGGAAACCGCCGTGCTGAGCCTTTAAGCCAAGGCCAAGACTGCCAGGGTGCGAATGTCGATGATCAAATCTCCCCTTTCGAGGTGCGATCGCGGCGTTTCAATCAACCTCAACCTCTGGCTTTGCAAATGGCTGTGACTACGCTGCTAAGACTAAGAAAATATTTTAAGGATTGACGACTGCATGAACTTTTCGATCGCAACACTGTTGTCCAACTTCCCCGATGAAAAATCGGTTGCCCCCAAAGTCCTAGAAAAAAAACTCGCCTGTGATGACGATGATGATTTAGGCAAACTCCTCATTGCTCTCGATGCTTTAGAACGAACCGGGATTTTAGTTAAAGAACGGGGTCGCTATCGTCGCGAGGACGATGAGGGACTCGTTGAAGCCAAACTGCGCTGTTCGAGTAAGGGATTTTGCTTCGCCATTCAAGATGCTGAAGGTGCTGAAGACATTTATGTGCGTGAATCCTATCTCAGCACAGCTTGGAACGGCGATCGCGTATTAGTCAAAGTCATCAAAGATGGCAGTCGTCGTCGTTCCCCTGAAGGAGAAGTTCGCCTAATTCTCGAACGAGCCAATCCCTCCGTCTTAGCTCGTGTCAAAGCCGTTGACGATGAGTTTCGCGCCGTTCCCCTCGACGATCGCCTCTTATTTGAAATTCACCTCGAACCCGACGAACGCCTCAAAGATGCGATCGACTATCTCGTTCACGTCGAAGTGCAACGCTATCCCCTCGGCGATAATCCCCCCCGAGGCCGCGTGGTGCAAGTACTCGGGAGTGACGCCGAAGCCGCCAACGATATTGATATCGTCTGTTGTAAACACGATTTACCTCGGGCCTTTTCTCAGAAAGTTCTCGACAGTCTCAGCGGCGTATCCGCCGACATTGCCGCCAAAGACTCTAAAAAACGCCTTGATTTACGACATCTCAAAACCCTAGCCTTTGTCGAAGATCCCCTCAGTCCCGGCTGCGTTGAACGAGCCTATAGTCTCACCCGTTTTGCTCGTGATCAATGGCAATTAGGCATTCACATCGCTGATGTGGGCCGCCTCGTTGACCTCAATACTCCCACTGAACGAGAAGCACGACGACGAGGAACCAGCGTCTATCTCGGGGAGACCATGTTACCCCTGTTTCCTGAGGCCATTATCGAAGCGGCCTCGTTTACGCCCGAAGGCGATCGCTGTGCCATTTCCCTATTACTCACCTTAGATGAGCAGGGAGAAATTCTCGAATATGAACTCCAGCCGAGTATCTTGTTACTCGATCGCCTCGTCAGTTACGAAGAAACCCAAACCTTCCTCGGCGAAGAGGCCAGCGAACCCCAGAGTAAAAGTGAAAAGGATCTCGCCGCCACCCTCAAGGAGTTGCAGCAAGTCAGCCAACTGCTACGGGAACAACGTTATCTGCGGGGGTCTTTTGATCTCTACTTACCCGAAGCCAGCAGCCATTTCGGCGATGAAGTTCCCCTCGGCGCACCGGTGTTTAATACCCAACCGATTATCGGTGCCGTCACCTATGAGTTCGTCGTCACCGCCAATCAACTCATTGCCGATCACCTCACCGCCTTAGGGGTTCCGGCCCTGTATTGCATTCAACTGCAACCGGACATTGACGATGTCCATGATGCCATCAAACTGGCCGGAAACATGGATCTCGAACTTTGGCTCGAAGACGAGGAACAAGCCTTCCCCAGTGACTTCAAGCAGTTCGCTGAACAGGTGTCTGGAACCGACGATGAGAAGATTCTCAACTATCTCCTCGAAGCGGTGATTCGCCCCCATTACTACAGCAACAAACCCGGCGTTCATTTTGGTTTAGCCCTCGACGATGGCTATACGCACCTGAATGCACCCCTGCAACGCTATGTGGACTACGTGATTCAGCAAGTCCTCCATGCCGTCTTCGAGAAAGGCCGCGATCGCCGCACCAGCCGCTCTAAGGATTCCGTGAATCTCCATCACTCCTCTTGTCATGGTCACATTAACTGGAATGTTCTACCGCCGGGCGTGCAGAGTGAACTTGAAGAGCATCTATCGGGGTTAGCGATATCCCTGACAGAACGCGAGCGTCTCGCCTTAGAAGCCGAAAATGACCTCAATGGTCTACAAAAGGCCGGAGCCATGAAGGAGCGCACCGGAGAGGTCTTCCGGGGCTTAATTACCGGGGTGCAGTCCTATGGCTTTTTCGTGGAAATTGAAGCCGGGGAAAAAGGCATGGCTCCCCCTCGTTTAGAAGGGTTGGTTCATGTGTCGTCTCTCAAAGATGACTGGTATGAGTACCGCTCCCGTCAACAAACCCTCGTCGGCCGCAAGAATCGCAAACAATATCGTCTCGGCGATCGCGTTGATGTTCAGGTCAAAAGCGTTGACTACTACCGTCAGCAAATTGACCTCGCCCCCGTCGGCGGTGGCAGCGAAGCCCCCCCCAATGATGATGAAAACTTCTTTAGTGAAGAAGAATAGGGTTATAGCAAAGGTGCGTTACGGCAGGTTCTAATGGAGCGATCGAAGCCCAACCTTGATGGCGGCCGCAACGCACCCTAATCCTGTTGCCTCTTATCATCCCCTGCTGGGAGGGGTCAGCGGTGGGTTCTCCCTGTTGCCTCTTGCCTATTGCCTGTTGCCTGTTGCCTCTTGCCCCTTGCCCCCATAACCTCTATGTCTCGACCCCTAATTATCGGCGTTTCCGGGGCTTCGGGCCTCATCTATGCTGTCCGTACCCTGAAATATCTTCTCACAGCCAACTATTCTGTGGAGTTGGTGGCCTCCAAAGCCAGTTATCGGGTTTGGCAGGCCGAAAATACCATTAAAATGCCCGCTGAGCCTCAGCAACAAGAACAGTTTTGGCGTCAACAAGCCGGAGTTGAGAGTCTTGGTCGTCTACGCTGTCACCCCGCCAGTGATGTCGGCGCGAACATTGCCAGCGGCTCCTTTCGCACGCTGGGGATGTTGGTCATTCCCTGTAGCATGAGTACTGTGGCGAAACTCGCGCAGGGGCTAAGTTCCGATTTACTTGAGCGGGCTGCTGACGTGCAAATTAAAGAAGGACGTAAACTGGTAGTTGTACCTCGTGAAACTCCCTTGAGTCTGATTCATCTACGGAATCTGACGGCATTGGCAGAAGCTGGGGTGCGGGTGGTTCCGGCCATTCCGGCTTGGTATCACCAACCTCGTACGATTGAAGACCTCGTGGATTTCGTGGTGGCCCGCAGTCTTGATGGCTTTGAGATTGACTGTGTACCGCTACGACGTTGGAAAGAAGATCA
>SIHH01000518.1:0-92 GCA_004299065.1 Phormidium sp. SL48-SHIP
AAGCTCGTCGCACCGCGAGTAGGTAGTAATTTTTAATCGCTTCTGCGGTTGGCATTAAATCCTCCTCAACTAAACAAAATGGGTTGAATTGA
>SIHH01000518.1:307-1181 GCA_004299065.1 Phormidium sp. SL48-SHIP
AGTATCAAAACCAAGACTAGGCGCATCAAGCATCAACCAATCCCACACATGACAGACACGCCAGTGAAGAATTGGGCTAAGTTTGTCACAAATAGCTTCGGGTAAATCACGTTGAAACCAACCTTGCCCACACTCACTTCCGTTCTTCCCACATGAAACAGCAATCCGAGCATCGCGCTGGGCAGACTCGCCAACTCGAACGCCATTAAGAGAGAGCATTTTTTCTTGGTGCTGAGTATATAGCTCCTGCATGGCGTATTTCATGGGAGTCAATTTGATTTGCTGGGTACACCAGCGCATTGTGTTGTTATTTGGCGGTGGTACGCCTCGTCCCAATAGGTAAACCATAAATCGCTTATCCAATTCCGCCATTGTTATTTGACTTGTCCAGCCTCGCCGTTCCACTTCCCGCAATACTTGCATAGCTGAGGCTTGAAGAGGCGGAAGCTCTAAGCGTGTGTCGGCATACATTACAGTTAATGTTTCGGGGCTGGGAATTTGATTTCGATCTAGTAAATCCAAAATTACTGTGACTAACGTTGTGCTGTCTTTCCCGCCACTGAAGCTGATTTGCCAGTGCCGATAATCTTTGCCGTATTCGCACAGCGATCGAGCAGTTAGTTCAATCGCTTCGTCGCTGGTTGCTCGTTGATCGTCAAATAGCGTATTTGCCATGATTAAAACCTCCTTACAATTACTTCCGAAAACCGTTTAACTCTGGGTTCGTCGCTGTTCATTGGTTTTGATCCGTTTAACTGCATTTAGTAATCCTTCCAATCCTTGTTTGTCCAAGTCATAGAGCGAGTTGTAGCCAGCGCGACAACACCATTTGGTAACGCGATCGCTGTTTAGGTTTTCGCCGACTCGCCGTAGT
>SIHH01000159.1 GCA_004299065.1 Phormidium sp. SL48-SHIP
AGGCAAGAGGCAGGAGAAATAATATAACGGTATTTTGGGTACTCATCTTGTTGAGACTTATTGAATTTATTGCTAGTAGTAATTATTATGAAAGTTGACGTTAAAATACGGTTATTTTTGTCTCATTTACTGGTCATGTTAGTTGGGTTAGCCAGTTTTATTTTAATCAGCAAAATCTATTCACCTCGACAATTTATCGTTCAACTCGAACAAATGGAAAGTACGGAGTTTTTTAGCGTTCGCTCCGTTAAAACGTATATTGTCAAAGGTTTTGAAATCACCTGGAACCGTAGCACCTTTTGGTCTGTCATTAGTGGAGCATCTGCGGCTGGCCTATTGAGTTATTGGCTATCGCGGCGGATTACCCTACCGTTGCGACGGATGCGGCAGATTACACAACGCTTTGCCGCTGGGGATTTTGATGAACGAATGCCGATGAGTGAAATCCCTGAATTTTATCAATTGAGTCTTAGTTTTAATCGCATGGCGGATAGTATTCGTGAGATTGAACATCGTCGCCGTGAACTCATTAGTGACATGACCCATGAATTGCGAACTCCGCTGACGGTGATGCGAGGCTACTTAGAAGAACTCGCCGATGGACGACTCGACCCCACTCCCGAAACTTATGATAAATTGGCACGAGAAACGCGCCGTTTGGAACGATTGGTTAACGATTTACAGGAACTCTCAAAAGCAGAAGCGGGCTATTTAACCATTAACCCACGACCTCTGTGTTTATGTAACCTGTTAGATGGCTTAATTAGTCGTTTATCCGAGCAGTTAATCGATGAATTGACGTTATCGTTAGACTGTCCTGATGATTTGCCGAATGTGTTTGCTGATTATGATCGCATTGAACAGGTTTTGATGAATTTGCTGGGGAATGCAGTCCGCTATTCAGATCATGGTACGATTTCTGTGACAGCTTGGTGCGAGGACCCCTATATCTGGACGGCAGTCCGTGATACGGGGATTGGCATTGCGGCGGAGGATTTGCCCTATGTGTTCGATCGCTTCTGGCGGGCCGAGCGATCGCGATCGCGACATTCGGGGGGAACGGGGATAGGCTTAGCCATTACGCGGCGATTGGTGGAACTCCACGGAGGAACCATTCGCGTTGAAAGCCAACTCGGCCAAGGCAGTACCTTTTACTTCTCCCTGCCTATGCTTCCGTGACTGTTGGCATTGATAGCGCTATAGTGGTATTGGTTAACAAGACTAACATTAGGATAATTTCTTTATGCCTTACGTTGATGAAGAGGGTGGCCGGCTCAATAACTACGCCATCGAACCCAAAATGTACGAAGCCGAACCCCCCACCCGTGAAGAAAAGCGCAATTATGCAGTTCTCGGCACCCTAGCGGCCTTGTTTGTCGTGGGTATTATTGCAGTTGCCTATGCTGTCTCAACGGTCAGCTAACGAGGTTGAACTCGACTGGGTAATGGCCCGCCAGGCCCACAACGTCGAGGCAACGGCTGCCCCGTGAGCGATACAGCCTCGGGGCAACATGGGTTCATCCCCATCGAAAATCTCACTGATTTGTCCTAATCCCGCCGTCTGCAGATGGTCGGCTAAGGGGGCGAGGAAACTGAGAGCCTCGCAACGGTTCTGATACAGTCGGTAATGGGCCAAACTATAAATTCCCAGCCACCAGGCCCAGGTTGTTCCCTGATGGTAGACGCGATCGCGCTGGTTCAAATCGCCGCCATAGATGCCCACATAATGCCGGTCATCGGGACACAGCGATCGCAGGCCATAGGAGGTCAACAGAGAGCGACGACAGACCTCCAAAATGGCTCGTTGACGGTCCAGAGATAACAACGGTCCGGGAAGATAGACCGCCAAGAGTTGGTTGGGCCGTAGTTTCGTCTCATCCCCCTCAGGCCCATCGAGAACATCGTAACAATAGCCCAAATTGGAATTCCAAAACCGTTGAAATCCGGCTTGAATTTGCCGGCCTAGGGCGTGATAAGCCTTAGAGCGGTGTCCGAGGGCTTCGGCAAAGTGAGTCATGGCGACAACGGCGTTATACCAGAGTGCATTGACTTCAATCGCTTTACCCTGACGAGGCGTGATCACCTCATCCCCAACTTTGGCATCCATCCAGGTCAGTTGGGCCGCGCACTCTAGTAAACCATCTTGGCGATCGAGTCCAATTCCGGGATTAAGGCCGCAACGATACGCCTCAATCACCTCAACCAGCGTCGGATAAATTCGTTCAAGAAAGGATAAATCGCCGCTACTCTTAAAATACAAGCGCACGGCCTCGATATACCAAAGACTAGCATCGACCGTGTTATAAGCCGGTGGCCCGCCGTCATCAGGGAAAACATTAGGGAGAACACCGTTTTTAAAATAGCGAGCTGAGGTGGTTAAAACCGATCGCATCAACTCAGGACGACCCGTGGCCAAGGTCAATCCGGGTAGGCTCATCATGGTATAGCGACCCCAATCCCCAAACCAGGGATATCCGGTTAAAACCGTTGTTTCCCAACCGTTGGGAGGGATATACAGGGGTTGGCGAGTCACCAAAAAGCTATCAGCGGCTAATACCAACTGTTGAATCCAAGCCGGGGCGATCTCTTCTGAACCCGGGGGTTGGTTTTCTCTCCAGGTGCGAATCAATTGCTGCTCTCGGGCCTGATAGCGGTCCCAGGCGGCGGCGGCGTCTAACTCGGAGAGGGGGTCGGTACTGACCGCCACGGTGAAGGACTCTCCGGGGTCTAAGTTGGCTTTGAGGCTGGCACCGTGGAGATGGTCTTCACAGTCACCGGTGTGGCGATCGCGTTCCAGGGCCAAGTCGAAGCCAGCATACCAGTTATAACTTTCACTGACCCGGCCGCGATCGCTCAAAATATAACAGGGATCTCCCCCCTCACAGGAGAGTTTCACGCCCTGGGGACATGGAGTCATGTCCCAATTTTCCCCAGTAATCCCGCCATGATGACTGCGATCGTTGACGAGGGCTTTAATCGAGAGACTCAGCGATCGCCCACCCTGACGCAGATGATAACGGACATAGGTTATATTACGCCCCCACTCCATCCAAATCGACTTTTCCAGCCGCGCCTCACCACAGGCGTAGCGCCAAATCGGGGTACGCCCGTCGAGGCGAAACTGCTCAAGATAATAATAGCCTCGCGGCGCCACCGTCCCATCCGCCCAGCGATTGGTATATAGAGGATAGGACTTTCCACCCAACTGCACCGTTTCATCGAGTTTAACCACCCGCAAGCGACGGCGACAGGGGGGTTCGAGGGCGGCGACCAAAAGACCGTGATACTGACGTGTCAGTAACCCGGCTACAGTTCCACAACCATAGCCCCCAATCCCATTCGTGACCAACCATTCCCGCCGTTGCGCGTGGTCTAGGTCACCACAAATCTCTCGTCCGAACTGAATTGTCATCTCAAGCCGTCGCGATCTGCGTCTCTATACCCCATCCGCCTCCTCCCTCTCCAGTATTCCCAATAGGATGTTGTCTGTGGGTTTATTGCATGGCCATCTGCATCAAGATCTCGTGAGAGCCTTGTGCAATCCCATCGTCACTCGAACGACGTTGAACATAAGAACCATCCGTCTGCAACTCCCAAGCCTGGCGATTATCCGAGAGCATAATCCCCAAGATTTCTTGTAAATCCTTAGCGATGGTGGGATCTTGGACTGGCACCACCGCCTCAACCCGACGGTTGAGATTACGAGGCATCCAGTCCGCACTGCCAATAAATACCCGTTCTTGCCCCTCATTATAGAAGTAAAAGATGCGCGAATGTTCCAAAAAGCGCCCAATGATACTAATGACGCGGATATTCTCGCTTAACCCTTTCATCCCCGGACGTAGACAACAAATGCCTCGGACAATCAGGTCAATCTCCACGCCCGCCTGGGAGGCTTCATAGAGTGAAGCGATGAGTTTGGGATCCACGAGAGCGTTCATTTTCGCGACAATCCGTCCACTTCCCCCGTTTTTGGCATGGTCGATCTCCTGACGAATCAGCTGTTCCATCCGTTCGCGCATATTCACCGGGGCCACGAGCAGTTTGCGATAGGAGCGTTGCCGGGAGTAACCGGTGAGATGATTAAATAAATCGGTCAAGTCGGCACCAATTTCATCGTTACAGGTGATAATCCCCAAATCGGTGTAGAGTTTTGCGGTTTTTGGGTTGTAGTTTCCGGTACCAATATGGACGTAACGACGAATATGTTGTTTTTCTTGACGCACGACCATGGAGATTTTGGTGTGAGTTTTTAAACCCACTAATCCATAGACAACGTGAACGCCGGCTTGCTCTAATTTCCTCGCCCAAAGGATGTTATTTTCTTCATCAAATCGGGCTTTGAGTTCAACTAAAACGGCAACTTGTTTGCCATTTTCTGCGGCATCAATCAGGGAGTGAATAATGGGTGAATCTCCCGACGTCCGATAGAGGGTCATTTTGATGGCCAACACATCGGGGTCATGGGCGGCGGTGGTGATAAAGTGTTGCACCGTGGCGGTAAAGGAGTGATAGGGGTGATGAAACAAGACATCGCCCCGTTCACGGATTTCAGTAAATAGGTCATGTTCTCCATCGCCACTGGCTTGATTGAGGTTGAAATCAACGTCGCTAAACTGGCGGAAGCGAGCGGGAATAACTGGTGTCCAGGGAGTATCTTTGAGGTCTGGTAGGGGAAGTCCCATAAAGGACATTAGATCGCCTAATCCGAGGAGTCCTTCGACCTCATAGACATCTTCGGGGGCGAGGGAGAGTTCTCGCATCAACATATCCCGCACTTCGGGGGAGAGGGTTGAGGGAACTTCCATCCGCACCACGGACCCGCCCCAGCGTCGTTTTCGCAGTTCTTGTTCGATCGCCAGCAACAGGTCATCAGCTTCGTCTTCTTCGACGGCGATATCGGCGTTGCGGGTAATGCGGAAGGGGTGATATTCCTGGATATTCATCCCCGGAAAGAGGGCTTCGAGGTTATGGGCGATGACTTGTTCGAGAGGAACGCCGACCCAGTTGAGGCCCTGGTGGTTGCTGTCAGGATTATCGGGTTGGGGGAGTTCGATGAAGCGGGGGAGGACTTTGGGAACTTTGACGCGGGCGAAATGTTCTTGGTCAATTTCGGGATCTTTGACCACGACAGCTAAGTTGAGGCTGAGGTTGGAGATGAAGGGGAAGGGATGGCCCGGGTCTACGGCCAGGGGGGTGAGGACGGGGAAAATTTTGTCCTCGAAGTAGGTTTGTAGGTAGGTGCGTTGTTCTTGGTTGAGGTCGATGTAGTCGAGGAGGTAAATTCCATGGTCCGCCAGTTGGGGCCGGAGGACGGTTTGGAAGTGCTGGTGTTGTTCGGCGAAGATGGGATGGAGGCGATCGCTAATATCGTTGAGTTGCTGTTGGGGACTGCGACCGTCGGGGGTGAGTTTACGAACTTCGGCTTTGACTTGTTGTTTGAGTCCCGCCACCCGGACCATAAAGAATTCGTCGAGGTTGTTACTGACAATCGCCATGAATTTGAGGCGTTCGAGGAGGGGGGTGCGATCGTCGAGGGCTTCGTATAGAACCCGATAGTTAAATTCGAGCCAGCTTAACTCGCGGTTAAAGTAGTTGTTGGGATCCTTGAGGCGATCGCTGTCAGCCGGGCTGGATTTCAGGGCCTTGCTGGAGGACTCGGATGCGGTTTTTTTGGTCTTAGCCATAGAGAGAGTTTGGGGGAGAGACTACGAGGATTGGGTCAGGCGAGGATGAGCGACTAGAGGTCTATGAGGAGGGTTAACAGCGAGGGTTAACGGCCTTGTCGAAACACCTCATCTTCTCGACCCACCCACCAATCGCCGAGTTGGGCTAACTCAGCTTGGATTTGTGACAGTTCGGCGACGTAATCGGACTGGGACAGGCTAGAACGGCGTTCTTGCAGCTTCTTGAGGCGCAATTGGGCCAACAGCCAGGGCTTGTGTATCCCGTCGATCGCCTCAATATAGTGTGCCAGGTCGTGACTGTTCATGAATGCTATATCGTACCTCGGTCAGTTTAACTTCAGCTTAACGGCACGGGGCAAAAAAAACAGCCACGGCAGGCGTGGCTGAGATGCTTAGGGATTGAAACGAATGATCTTGGGACTGATCTGTCCTCAATCTAGCGCATTCGACCTAGATCAGTAGACCTAGCTCATTTGGCTGGCAACAAAGTCCCAGTTAACCAAGCTGCTGAGGAAGGTGTCGAGGTAGTCGGGACGTTTGTTTTGGTAGTCGAGATAGTAGGCGTGTTCCCAAACGTCGATGGTCAACAAGGGTTTGAGACCTTGGGTGACAGGGTTCTCGGCGTTGAGGGTTTTCACGACTTTGAGGCTGTCGCCATCTTGGACTAACCAAGCCCAACCACTGCCGAATTGACCGCCACCGGCGGCTTTGAGTTCAGCAACGAGTTTGTCATAGCTGCCAAACTGAGCATTGATTTTTTCGGCTAAAGCACCGCTGGGTTGACCGCCGCCACCGGGTTTCATGCATTGCCAGTAGAAGCTGTGGTTCCAAACTTGAGCGGCGTTGTTGAACACACCGGATTTTTCGGGCTTGCCGGCGGTGGCTTTAATGATATCTTCTAAGGATTTACCCTCAAGATCAGTCCCTTCGATCGCAGCGTTGAGTTTTTTGACGTATCCAGCATGGTGCTTGCCATGGTGGAATTCTAGGGTTTGTGCTGAGATATGGGGCGCAAGTGCGTCTTTGGCGTAGGGTAATTCAGGAAGCGTGAATGCCATTGATGTTTCTCCTCTAATGTCTTCTGTTACGGTCTTCTGTTACGCTCTTTGGTTACAGTCTGCCGTTAGACAGGGCGGCAGCTAAGACCTTTTGTTATTTCCAGCCGAGAGAGACCTCGGCGTTCCGCTAGCAGGCTCCTTGAGCCTCGCTGGTTGCGGCAATGAAACTTAACAGTTTTGATCCTATCCCAAAACCTAACACAAATCCAGACTGATTATGAGAAAGCAAAATTAGAATGGCTGTAAGAACGATTTACCAAGGGGTGTGGCGATTTCGTGAACTGGGGCGATCGCGTTGGGGGAGATCCATGTTAGGTTTCGGGGTAAGCGGGACATTTTTTCGATGTCTGTAGCCCGTAATACAGAAGACGCTAGGGGTTTGTCAGTTATGACACTCAAGGATATGCTGTTCGCTGTTTCGCTATTTCCCTATTTGGGCTTTCTCTACTTCCTGACGCGATCGCCTGAAACACCGCGTTTAGCCCTAATTGGCTTTTACCTGTTACTGTTATTCGTGATTGTGACGATTCCCGCTGGCATCTACGCCCAAGTTGAGTATGGTGAAAGCCTTGCCAACATTGACTGGCTGCATGGCAGTGCTGAATTTTTCCTAACCCTCTCGAACTTGGTGGTCGTTCTCGGTTTCCGAGAAGCTCTCAACGGCTGGGAACCGCCCCAAGATGAACCGGATTAACACACTCTCGTCTCCTTAGAGGTTCTATGCAGCCTAGCGTCATTGGGATTGATCTCGGTGGAACCGCCATTAAACTGGGACAGTTTACCCCTCACGGGACTTGTTTACAGCAGTTGCAGGTGGCCACGCCGCAACCGGCGACCCCTGAGGCGGTGTTAGCGGCCATTGCGGCGGCGGTGAGGGAGCTGGACCCTCACGCTAAAAGTCTCGCTTTGGGCCTGGGAACTCCGGGGCCAACAGATGCTGGGGGACGTATCGCTCGCGTGGCCATCAATTTACAGGGTTGGCACGATGTCCCGGTGGCCGATGTTCTCGAACACAAGACGGGACAGGCCACAATTTTGGCCAATGATGCTAACTGTGCTGGGTTAGGCGAGGCTTGGCTGGGGGCCGGGCGAGAGGTTGAGAATCTGATTCTCTTGACGCTGGGAACTGGGGTGGGGGGGGCAATTATTCTCGATGGACGGTTGTTTGTCGGCCGGACTGGGGCCGCTGGCGAGTTGGGGTTAATTACCCTCAATCCTCAGGGTCCCCCTTGTAATAGCGGCAATCCGGGGTCTTTGGAACAATATGCTTCGGTTCAGGCAATTCGCCGCGAGACGGGGTTAGAGCCGCATCTGTTAGCCGCTCAGGCGCAATCTGGGGATGAGGGGGCGATCGCCTATTGGCAGCAATACGGGCAACGACTCGGGGCCGGGTTAGCCAGTTTGGTCTATGTTCTCACCCCCGAGATGATTGTCCTCGGGGGTGGGATTGCGGCCGCTGCACCTCTGTTTTTAGGGGCCACTGAAGCGGAATTGAGGCGACGGGTTCTGCCGAGTTCGCGGGAGGGACTGAGCCTGCGGTTGGCTGAGTTGGGCAATCGCGCCGGGATGGTGGGGGCGGCCCAACTGGCCTGGCAATTTCTGGCGGCTAAGCGGGGCTAGAAGGCGCCACCGCTGGGCATGACGGTGATTTCGTCGATCGCGGCGCCATCGGGCAGTTGCACGACGTTGAGGATGGTTTGGGCCACGGCCTCTGGGGTGAGCATTTGGCTGCGATCGAACCCGGCTTTGTCCATGGTGTCGGTTTCCCAGATGGCGGTATTGACGGCTCCTGGACAAACGGTCGTGACCTGAATCCCATGCTCTTTTTCTTCGGCGGCTAGGGTTTGGGACCATCCCCGCAGGGCGAATTTACTGGCAGAATAGGCACCCCAGTCGGGGAAGGCCTGTTTTCCGGCGATGGACGAAATGTTGATGATGATTCCGCCTCCCTTGGCTCGCATATGGGGCAGAATGCCGCAGGTGGACTCGAAGACGCTGGTGACGTTGAGGCGGAAGACTCGCTCCCAATCGGCGAGGGAGGTGTCGGTGAGGGAGTTGATATAACCGATTCCGGCATTGTTGACGAGGATATCAACTCGGCCGAGTTTTTCGGCGAAGGTGGCAAAGCGATCGCGTAATTGGTCTAACTCACCCATGTCGCAGGGGAAGACGTCGGCGGTGACTCCAAACTCGCGAGCGGCGATCGCCACCTGTTCGAGTTTATCCTGGGAGCGACTGAGTAAGGCTAGGTTAATTCCAGCTTTGGCGAAGGCGAGAGCGGTGGCTTTGCCGATACCGCTACTGGCTCCGGTAATGAGTGCAAGTTGTCCTTGAGTAGATGTCATGCAATTCGCGATGTTGAGGATTGACAATGTCTATGTTGACATACTCCCCACTAAGCAAGAGATGGGGATTCTCCGGCTAATCAAACCGAC
>SIHH01000519.1 GCA_004299065.1 Phormidium sp. SL48-SHIP
AAACGATGATATAACCGACGTAGATGATTTAACAGCCGGCTACGATACTCTCATGCAGAAGAGGCCAGGATGACGCGATCATTCCCATCTAAAATCTACGCCGAAGCCATTGTGCGATCGCCTCTCGGGGCCTCTCTCTTGTCTGAAGGAACTCCCCTGACACCTGAGGCGATCGCCCAGTATTATGGCGATCGCCGCACCCTGGACTGTGCCTGCGATCGCCTCACCGCCGCCGGCTTTGAAGTGCTACAGGCGGGCAATCTCTCCATCAGCATCGCCGCCCCAGCCGACCGCTACGAACAAGTCTTTCAGACCACACTCCGTTCCGTCGAGCGTCCCGTCATCAAAGAACGGGCCAGAGAAACCACCGCCAGCTTCATCGATGCGGTGGATAGCCAACAATTTGGCAAAATCGACACCGAAAACAGTCCCTTAGCCGAGTTCCTAGATGGGATCGCCATTAGTGAACCGGTGTATTACCTGGGACATCCCCATCCCTCGCCAACTCCCCCCAGGGTCCGTCAAACTTATCTGCAAGTTCCCGAAGATCTCGCCCAAGCCTTAAACGCCCAATCCCTGCATCAGCAAGGCATCTGCGGTCAGGGAACCCATGTGGTGATGGTGGATACGGGATGGTACAGACATCCCTATTTTGCCCAACATGATTATCAGGTTCAGGTCTTGTTAGCCCCCGGTTCCGATTCTCCTGAGATGGATCATCATGGCCATGGAACGGGAGAGTCGGCTAATCTGTTGGCGATCGCCCCCCAGACTCGCTTAACAGTCGTCAAAGCCGATGTGGCGATCGCCGGAAAATCCCGTAACGTCAACTCCATTGCCGCTTTTCGCACCGCCGCCCATCTCCGTCCCGATGTGATTTCCTGTAGTTGGGGGTCCGATGTCCGCTATCCCCCCATTTCCGCCTACCATCGTCTCTTGGCCGCCACCGTTGCCGATGCTATTCATCAAGGAATCTTGGTCGTTTTTGCCGCTGGGAATGGTCACTGGGGATTTCCCGCCCAACATCCTGATGTGTTGGCGGTCGGTGGGGTCTATTTACATCTCGATGGACCCTTAAAGGGAGAGTTAGAAGCGAGTAATTATGCCAGTGCCTTTAACAGTCCTATTTATCCCCGGCGAGGGGTTCCCGATATCTGCGGATTAGTCGGACAACG
>SIHH01000160.1 GCA_004299065.1 Phormidium sp. SL48-SHIP
GCCTTTTACCTGTTCCCTGTTCCCTGTTCCCTGTTCCCTGTTCCCTGTTCCCTGTCCCCTGTTCCCGTCTCTTCCCCTAATACGACTTCATCACCCGAGCAATTTCACGATCTTGTTGCTTGCGTTTGAGGCTTTCGCGCTTATCATGTAGTTTCTTCCCTTTCGCCAAACCAATACTCACCTTCACCCAACCATTTTTGAGATAGAGCTTTAAGGGAACCAGGGTTAATCCCTGTTGTTCAACCTTACCAATGAGTTTACGGATTTCATTGCGATGGAGTAGCAGCTTGCGGTTGCGTAGGGGGTCATGGTTAAAGTACTGACTGGCGATGTTGTAAGGGGAGATATGAACATTGTGCAGCCAGGCTTCATTGCCCCGAATCAGGGCATAGCCATCCCGGAGGTTAACACGGCCCTGACGGATGGATTTGACCTCGGTTCCTTGTAACTCAAGGCCAGCTTCATAGGTTTCTAGGATGCTATAGCGATAGCGTGCTTGTCGGTTATCGGCGATTACTTTGTAACCGGAACTGGTATCTTTTGCCATTCGTTTGTTTAACTCGATTATTGAACTCAATCGTCCCACTGAGGACGATCTTAACCGTGCTAGGTTAGATTTTGCGAATTTCCGCTCCCTTTCTGGGTCACCTTCAGGACTCACCCTCGAATCATCACGGCAATCATCGATTACAAAAGTTTACAACTGGGGGTTATCAGAAGTTCAACTGTGCTGAGACTCCATGATAAACTCAATGATAGTCTCGGACACTAACGAAGGCGCTGTAGACCGTCTGTTTGTGGTATAGAAAAGCTATGACGGGCTGTCTTTTGACAAATTGACTCGTTTCCGTTAAGACGGATCGAATCATAGATATCCCTCGTTAGATGTCGTCGTTACTGTTGTTAGAGAACTTTCATGAAAGGAGAACACATTTTGAAAAAGCTGATTTCTACGGCCTTAGTTTTTGCGGCATTGGCTCTATTCAGCTGGGGTGGTTCAGCTTACGCGGGTGAGATTGAACATGGAGCTCAGATTTTTAGTGCTAATTGTGCTGCCTGTCATGCCGGTGGCGGAAATGTTGTGAATGCCGCCAAAACGCTCCGTAAGGATGCGTTGGAAAAATATGACATGGATTCGATTGATGCCATTGTTTACCAGGTGACCCATGGTAAGAATGCGATGCCATCCTTCAGAGGACGTTTAAACAGCGAGGATCTAGAAGATGTCGCCGCTTATGTATTATACCAAGCCGAAAGCGGCTGGTAGAGCTTGATTTTATGAATTTGCCGCGTGGTTAAGCTGAACGGTTGATGTCATCTTAACCATGCGGTTTGTCGTTAGGGAATCTCCCACCACTAGCCACCTCGGGAAAATGCACCCATGACTAAGGCGGACAAGAGTAAGCCGGGGGAGAGCAGGAGGGCGAGCATCAATAGTTCATGGCTGGTCATGTGAACATCTCCTCGAATAGATAGGATTTCGGACAGATTGGGGGTTTCCTGAAGTTCCATTGTAGGGGACTCGGTTGGGATAAGACCGTCTTACACCGTTCTTTAGCTTGACTTTAGATTTTTGTCTTGAGGGGAGAGGCTGGAGGTTCGTATGGCGGCGACGAGCTGTATCCAGTCATCTCGATGACAAAGCCAGGGATAAATGGGAAGGGGAGTTTCTGTTTTTTTGGGGCAGTAAATGATACGGTTTTCGTCTAGGGTCAGGTCTTTGAGCGATCGCAGGGAATAGGTTTGCTCTAACCTTCCGGTCAATTTATAGAGCTTTAATTCATGGCGGGACAGGGTAATATAGGTTTTACTGACGAATAAATAGCCACCATAGAGCGTAATAAATCCCGAAATGAGGCTAAAGGGAAATCCACCTTTGAGGGAGACAACAAAGGCATCTAACAGGACAAAAATTGAGGCCATCAGCAAGGTCACGCCAATTCCTCGCCGATAGCGAACTTTTAATTCTTCAGCCATAGTCAACCATAATCAGCCATAATCAACCATAATCAGCCATAACGAGTTCGACAGTTCATGAGATCTCCTAGCTGCGGCGAATGTTGAAACAACACCATTCTTGCCGTTTCCAGAGGGTGGCCACAATCCAACCATGTTGTTCTAAAATATCAGCCATTGGTTTGGCTTGTTCGAGGAGTACCCCACTAATCACGCCCCAAGTCTTGGGGGATGAAATCGCACTCATTTGAGGCACTAATTCAACAATGGTTTCTGCCAAGATGTTACAAAGAATGGCATCGACGGGCTGCTGATTTGTCAAACTAATGATGCGATCGAGGCTGCCTTCCTCGACGATCATGGTTTCTGTGGAAATGGTGTTGAGGGCTTGATTGGCGCGCGCCGCTTTCACCGCTAAGGGGTCAACATCCACAGCATAGATCTGTTTTGCGCCCAATAAGGCCGCGCCAATGGAGAGAATCCCTGAACCACAGCCAATATCGGCAACAATGGGATGTTCTTCCCCCATGCTGAACCGCATCTCTAGGGATTCGAGACAGAGTTGAGTGGTGGCGTGGGCACCGGTTCCGAAGGCGACACCGGGATCGAGTTTCAGGAGGATGCGATCGCTGCCCTGGGGGGGATCAAGCCAGGCGGGATAAACGGTAAAGCGATCGCCAATATCCGTCGGTTGCCAATGTTCCTTCCAACTGCTGGACCAATCCTCCTCCTCAATCAAATGCCAGTGGGTTCCTGGTGGCGGCAAATCGATGGCGATCGCATCCTGACGTAA
The DNA here is from genome assembly GCA_004299065.1 of Phormidium sp. SL48-SHIP. Lineage (GTDB taxonomy): Bacteria > Cyanobacteriota > Cyanobacteriia > Cyanobacteriales > Geitlerinemataceae > Sodalinema. Next base: position 2,750 of record SIHH01000160.1, read on the forward strand.
CCAGAGTGACAACGCCGCCAAATCCAGCATTTGCACATGATCCTGGTGTAGATAGCCCCGCATTAAACAGGAATCGGCTTGAGTTTCACTCACCACACCTCGACAGCCAAAATTGTCCAAACGCCAGAAAATGCTCTCTTCCAGCGCGGGATGTCCCAAAATTTGGATTTCCCACCAGCTACTGCTCATAACCCCTCTCATCGTGAATTGGGCGGCTTGAATCCCTCGGGGGCGATCGCCGCCCATAACCAACCGAAGCGATCGCCCCAACTCAACTCAGCCTGCCTACATTGTGACCGTATATGCGTCTCGAATCCCAGAAACTTTGAGAATTTCCTCTAAAATTCCTTCCGGCAGGGGATCATCCAAACTCAACACCATCACCGCATCACCCCGGACAATCTTGCGTCCGACCTGCATACTGGCGATATTGACATTGAAACTGCCCAACAGGGAACCAATCCGGCCAATAATCCCGGGCATATCCCGGTGACGGGTAAAGAGCATATGCTGAATTGGCGGCACATTGACGGGGAACTCATCCACATTGGTAATCCGCAATTCACCATCACCGAGCAACGCACCGGTGACCGTATGCTCACCCCGAGAGCCTTTGGCTTCTAGGTGCAGAGAGTCCGTATAATCGCGAACCGAAGCATCGCGCATCTCAATAATACGGATGCCCCGTTCCTTGGCCTCAATGTTGGCATTGACGTAATTCACCCGCTCCCGCAATGCTGGTGTGAGCAGGCCCTTGAGAGCCGCAATCGTAATCGGTTTACTGTCTTGATTGGCCAAATCCCCTTGCAGAGAGATGGTTAAGGATTCGACGCGACCACCAGCCAGTTGTCCAACCATATTGCCTAACGCCTCGGCCAGTTCCAGGTAAGGACGCAGTTTCGCCAAGGCATCAGGGTACAAGCCGGGGATGTTGACCGCCGAACGAGCCGGAAGGCCCAGGAGAACATCGCGAATCTGCTCGGCCACATCGACGGCCACATTCACCTGAGCTTCAGCCGTCGAAGCCCCCAAGTGAGGGGTCAGAATCAAGTTTTTATCCCCCTCTCGTAGTGGTGAATCGGCTTCGAGGGGTTCATGGCCAAACACATCAAGGGCCGCCCCGGCGATGCGTCCTTCTTGGATCGCTTCAGCTAGGGCCGGTTCATCAATGAGTCCCCCACGAGCGCAGTTAATGATGCGGGCCGTGGGTTTCATTTTGGCCAGGGCCTCAGCATTGATGAGGTTGGCCGTTTCCTCGGTGCGGGGAATATGCAGGGTAATATAATCGGCTTCTTGAATCAGAACATCGAGTTCGACAAGACGACAACCAATTTGTTCGGCCCGCTCATTGGAGATGTAGGGGTCATAGGCAATCAGTTTCATCCCCATGGCTTTCGCCACATTGGCCACATGAGAACCGATTTTGCCTAAACCGATTAAGCCTAGGGTTTTTTTGTAGATTTCTGCCCCGATAAAGGCTTTACGATTCCATTCCCCGCTTTTGACGGAGTGGTTGGCATCGGGGACATAGCGAGAGAGGGACATCATCATCGCTAGAGCATGTTCAGCCGCCGCGATGGTGTTGCCTTCGGGAGAGTTGACGACGACAATCCCCTGTCGCGTGGCCGCGGCCACATCGACGTTATCGACGCCAACTCCGGCGCGGCCAATGATTTTCAGTTGCGCTCCGGCTTCGATCACCTCTTTGGTAACTTGGGTTCCCGAACGAATCATTAAGGCATCATATTCGGGGATAATGGAGATGAGTTCGGACAACGGGAGTCCGGTTTTGACATCAACTTGCGCGACTTGAGAGAGAATTTCGATCCCTGCGCGATCGACGGAATCGGAAACAAGAACTTTTGGCATAATGTGCAGCTTGGTGTTCGCTTATGGCAACCCCTCCCCATCGCTCGTGTGTCGGTTAGGGAGAAGAGGGCGCGATCGCTGGTGATTTGACGTTTGCAGCTTAAAAACACACTGCTCCACCGCCCGCCCGCAGATAGTCATTGTATCGGGAAAGTTGCACCGAGGGCGCTTTTTTCCGAGATGTCTTTGGGATCTCAAGTCTTTGGGATCTCAAGTCTTTGGGATCTTAGAGGACCTAACCCCGGTGCGCCAGTCCGACAGCTTGGCTGAGGTGAGATAACCCCTGTTGTTCTAATTTGGCCACCAGTCCCGCCAGGATTTGTTTGGGCATTGCCGGCCCTTGGTAAATCCAGCCGGTGTAGACTTCGAGTAGGCTGGCGCCGGCGGTAATTTTCTCCCAGGCATCGTCAGCACTGGCGACTCCTCCGGTGCCAATAATGGGCAGTTTACCCTCGGTATAGTGCCAAATTTCGTGAATGACTTGCGTTGAGCGAGATTTTAGGGGCGCACCACTGATTCCTCCGGCTTCCTCCTGGATTGATGTTCCGGTTTTGGCCAGCCGTTGCGTCTTTAATCCCTCGCGGGAGATGGTGGTGTTGGTGGCAATCACTCCCCCGAGTTTTAGGCCCAGGGCGATATCGAGAATTGCCCGGATTTCGGTGGTTTCCAAATCTGGGGCAATTTTGACTAAAATAGGCTTAGCATCTGCATTCATGTCCATCAGGGTTTTCAAAATTTGCTCCAAACGTTCTGGAGCTTGGAGCGATCGCAGTCCTGGGGTATTGGGCGAAGACACGTTAACGACAAAATAGTCTCCCAACGCCTGTAAGGCCCCAAAACTGTCGCGGTAGTCCCCCATGGCATCATCGAGGGGGGTCACCTTAGATTTACCCAGGTTGACGCCAATGGGGATCTTGGGAAGTTGCGGCGATCGCACCTGCGTTAAGTTCTCGGCCATGACCATGGCCCCGCAATTATTAAAACCCATGCGATTTAAGGCAGCTTGGTCTTCAACGAGACGGAACAGTCGTGGGGGAGGGTTTCCCGGTTGGGGATGCCAGGTGACGGTTCCGAGTTCGGCAAACCCAAACCCCAACGCTCCCCACAACTGTCCCACTTCGCCATTTTTGTCAAAGCCGGCCGCTAAGCCGAGAGGATTGGGGAAGTCTAACCCCCAGAGGCGTTGCACAAGGCGCTCATCGCGAAAACAAAATTGCGCTTCGAGTTGGGAGGCGATCGCCCCGGCTACAAAATTCGGCGGCGAGACGCTTCTCTGGCGCGAAACATATCGTAAACTCGCCATCAGTTGCCCATGCAACCATTCGGGATCGGCGGTTGCAAACAGGACTGGACGCACAATTTGTTGATATAGGTTCATGACAACCCCCTAAACTCCATCCTCTCAATTCAACCCTACACTAGGACTTCACCCATCGCGCAGCCGGCCGATGAAACAGGACATTTATGACGATAAAACTCTTGACAAAACCGTTTTTTTGTGTATATAAACTGTCAGCGATGAACGGTCAATTATTAACAATTAACGGCGATCGGTCTCTCCTGAGCGATCCCTCTCGCCACGCTTCTCTGTGACCCCCTGAACTGCTCCCTCCCCCCACCCGGCTCATGCAAGATACTTACACGACCACCTCCGCCAATCCCCTGGTTAGTCTCAGTCATACCCTGCAAACCCTCCGAGAACAGGAGACGGTTGAAACCCTGGTGAAAACCACCTTAGACTATCTCCGCACTGAGTTTAACTATGCCCTACTTTGGATCGGACTCTACGATCGCCTCAGCCATCGCTTGCGAGGAATTGAGGGCGAACTGAGCCAAGTGGCTCAGCAAAATTTACCCCAACAGTTTGCTCTCAGTCCTGGGGATATTATGGAGCAGACGGTGATTCAACAAGCACCGGTTCAAGTGGCCGATTTACGAGAAGAAAGCCGCGCCGGCCAATGGCAAACGGTGGCTAATCGCTATGGGATTCAGGGAACTGTCGTTTTTCCTCTCTGTCACCGTCATCTGTGTTTTGGGGTTGTGGTGTTAGGCTCAACCCTCTGGGGCGATTTTCCCTCGGTTGAGCAGCGATCGCTATTGTCGATGCTCTTCGGGGAATTGGCGATGGGGTTGCATCAGGGGGAAATGGACCAGCAACGGGAACGGCTCAAACGCCCCCATGAGCCGCTATTAGAGATGATGTCTCAGTTGCAAGAGTCCCAAAGCCTGGACGATCGCCTGCGTAATATCGTGGCCACAACGCAACAGTTTTTACTCCCGGCGCGCACTCATATCTATTGGTATGACGGCGATCGCGCCCTATTTTGGTTACGGACGCGAGAGCAGGCCGCTCTCTCGTTTCGCAAAAGTACCACGCGCGGTCGTCTATCTCGCCAGGGAACGGAGAATCGCGAAACGACGGAAATTCCTCTGGCGGAGTTTAGCGGCTTTCATAAAACCCTCTGTGATAACCGTCTCGTGGCCATCGGCGAAGCCTATTCATCTCTAAAAGCCGATGCTACCAGTCGTTTGATGGCACAAATTGGGGCGCGATCGCTCCTGGCGGCCCCGATTCTCTCGAAAGGGAAGTTATTAGGGTTTCTCTCGGTTGAAGGCACGGAAGCCCGAATTTGGCAAGAAGGAGAGAAGGATTATATTCGCGGGGCCGCTCAGTTAGTGGCTCTGACGACTCCTCTGTCTCATCTGCAAGAGCGGATGGCGGAGATTGAACTCGATCGCGATTTGACCATTGGTTTACCTCAGGGAGCTACCAGTTTAAAGAGCTATAGCGAACGGCTCAGTCAACGGCTCCACGATGCGCCGGTGTTGGTGTTTTCTGCGGATTCCCAGACGAATCAGATTGAGTTGGTGTCGGCCTATCCCGAGAGTTTAGGTTGGGAGGTGGGGGAGTCGTTTCCCTCCCTCTCCTTTGTGGATTGGCAGTTGCTGCAACATAGTGAGGGGGCGATCGCCCTGCAATTGAGTGATGACTTTAACGAAGCCTCCACTCGCGGCGGTGGGGATATGCGCTTTACCTCTTGGCAACCGTTGTTGATTGAGGCGGGGGTGCGATCGCCCCTGATTGCCAATACGGAACCGGGACAACTTCCCAAAAGCTTTGTGGTGATTGCAGAGCCGTCGTCGCGGGTTTGGACGACTTCGGAACGGGAGTTACTGACTCTAGCGAGTCGTCAAGTGGGGCAAATCCTCCGCAGTCAAGCGATTCAGGAGAACAGTCAGCAAAATCAGCAGATGGTGAAGGGGATCCGGCATGGTTTGAATTGTTTGGCCAACGCTCCCAATTGGCAGGCCGCCGAGTCGAGTCATCTACATTATCTGGCGGAGATTTTAGAGTCTCCGTTTGTGGGGTTAGTCACCTGGGAACCGGGGTTAAAAACGGCGAGTCTCAGCACGTTGGTGGCTCAGGATGCCTATCAAATTCCTCAAGGGCAAGAGATTAACGTCAAGAAAGAACGACTGTTGCAAAAGGTGGTGTCTTGGCAGGGGCTGTTCGGCCCCGTGGCGGTGACGCGCCTCCCGGCGGCCACTCAGACTTGGTTAGAACCGTTGCAAGGCTTGGTGTTGCGGGCGATCGCTCTGCAAACGATCACAAGCAGCCGGGCCACTGGGGTGATTTTGGTGGCTGATCCGCCGCAACGGGAGTGGGGTGAGCGTCAGGTGGAAGCGTTGGAATTGCTGGCGGGTCAGTTAGCTTGGGCGCGACGGGCGATGTTATTGGAAAAACGATTGAATCGCTATCGCGATCGCCTAGACCCCCTAAATTGGTACAAACAACACCGTTTGGAGGAGCTTTATCGGGGCATTGGGTTGGATATTAAACAGCTCACCCAGTTGACGGATTTGACGGGAGGGCTATCTCGTTTGGATGAAGATGATAGTCGGGCGCGATCGGTTCAACAGGTGCGTCACCAGGAGCTACTGCGTCATTTGTCGGATAATCTCAATGGGGCGGTGAATTTGCTGAAGTATGAGCAATGGCGTTTGCAACTGAATCCTGAACCGATTTCCATTGTGCGGCTGTTTTCGCGGGTGTTAGAACGGGTTGAACCGGCGACGGCGAAACGACAAATTTGGATGCAGGTGCATCGGGATGAAAATGTGACGCTTTATGCAGATTCAGCCAAGTTTGAGTTAGTGTTTGTGGAGGTGTTGTTGGCCGCGTGTCGGCGATCGCCGGCGGGGGGACGAATTGATATTTGGTATCGTTCCGTCACCGAAGAAGGCGGGGGAGATCACGAGTTTGTAGAACTGTCGGTCACGGATAGCGGCGAGGTCGCTCCCCGCATTTTGGGGGCTTTCCAACCGGCGATTCTCAGCGCCCCACGGGAGAATCGCGACCTTCTGGCGGCTTCTCCGTTAGACCGTCCGCCGGGCTTAGAGTTGATTATTTTTGAACGGTTAATGCGTCAGATGGGGGGAGATTTCCTGATTGAGAAGATTGAGGATGGACGGATTGTGAGTCGTCTGTTGGTTCCCCGGCATTCTTGAACTT
>SIHH01000520.1 GCA_004299065.1 Phormidium sp. SL48-SHIP
AACCCACTCAGATTAAGACACCGAGTGTCACCGAGTGACTGAACCTACCCCAACTCGTCTAACAGTTCCTCAAACGACCCCCAAGACTCCAACGACGCCGCCCCTTGCAGCAGCCGTCGCAACTGGGACTCATCCCGGATCTGATTCACCCGTTCCAACCCAGCCGTCGGAACCTCCCCAAACCGCGCCCTCAGCACCTCGGCGATCGCAACCCGAGTCGCCTCCACCAGGCCCTCCTGACGACCCGTCTCCAAGGCCCGACGTTCAATATTACTCAGAATCGGCATATTTCGTTCCTCCTGATACTGACGTAGCTTACTATCAAAACTCTCCTGCAACACCGACGGCAAAGTCATCATCCAATCCAACACCCGAAAGAAGCGAATCACCTCCTCCTCAGTATAATTGCGTTCATAGAGCAATTGCACCAACGTCCATTTCCAGCCTTCGCGGTCTTGTGCATTGCCTCGCGTCGCCTGAGTCTTCAGATGAGCCATTACCAGCAGCGCAAAGGGATTCGACGAGTTTTCCAAACTCGACCACTGAGACTCATAATCCAGAAGTTTCACCTGAGGAAACTTAAACTCCAGGGAACAGCCCGCCAACTCATAGCCATACCCTGCCGGTCGCCAATTGGGCTGATCATCCCCAAGAATTGCCAAACTAATCACCCTTTTATGGATATCGAAGGAGCGATAATGATACACATACATCCGTTCCTCAAACAGATTATCCCGTTGACTCTGAATCTCAACGTGAATCAGCAGATAGGCCGCTTCACCATTTTTTTGCCAAACTTTGAACAGTTTATCCCCCTCTCGTTCCCCACTCTCAGCACTGGGACTCATTTGTTGCAATTCCTTATCCAGGGACTCATAGCCGCGACTCCAATCCACTAGAGCATGAACTTGGGGAAAAAAGAACTCCAGGAACTGTTCGAGATAATCTTCAATCGCCTCTTTCCAGGGTTGGTCAAAATTGGCATTGGGGGTATTCACCGCGCTGACTCCTGATGACCGGTCATATCACCCCTTACTGTATTCCAAACTGTCCCCAAAATCCCCTCTTGGGAGGGATGCCAACCGGGGGGGGGCTGGCTGGAGTCGCAACTGACGACTCCAGCCAACATCCTCAGCGGCTAGCCAACACCATCGAACCTAAGCCAA
>SIHH01000161.1:0-3890 GCA_004299065.1 Phormidium sp. SL48-SHIP
GTAGGGGCGAAAAATTTTTCGCCCCTACTACAATTTTGTATCGAATGTAACCCATTCCACTCTATATCCTGAAGAGCATTTTTTTAAATTTTGCCGTAGGGGCGAACCCTTGCGATCGCCCTCCGCCAGTGGCGCGTTTATGGCTACTCTTATTGGTTTAGCTAGAACAAAAAAACATTTCATAAGGTTTTTCATTAAGAAAAAATAAAACTGTTAAAAATACTTCAAAATACGCATCAAACAAAAACAAATAAAACCTCTATTTTGCAGCTAATGCTACAGTTACTATCAAAAATAAACCCTATAGTGGATTCAGATGAAAAAAGGAGCAACAGAGATTCTTCTAACCCGAAATCAGAACAACCTCTGTCACCCCAATCATCTTGGACAGAACGAGCGCCTAGAATGAGCAGAACCTTCTAACTCTCCTCAGCTTCAAGCGCCATTCTGCCCCAACAACAGAAATTTAGATTCTACAAATACGAGGTTGAATCATGCGTAAGATTGCTGTTTACGGAAAAGGCGGAATCGGCAAATCCACCACCACCCAAAACACCGTGGCAGGTTTAGTCGAACTCGGTCGCAAAGTCATGATTGTTGGCTGTGACCCCAAAGCCGACTCCACCCGTCTTCTCCTCGGAGGCTTGCACCAGAAGAGTGTTTTAGACAGCCTGCGGGAAGAAGGAGATGAAGTCGAACTCGACGATATCCGCAAAGAAGGGTTTGGGAAAACCCTCTGTGTGGAATCCGGCGGTCCTGAACCCGGTGTCGGCTGTGCTGGACGGGGGATTATCACCTCTATCAGTATGCTCGAACAACTCGGAGCATACGAAGAAGAAGTGGGACTCGACTACGCCTTCTACGATGTACTTGGAGACGTGGTTTGTGGTGGCTTTGCCATGCCAATTCGGGAAGGAAAAGCCCAAGAAATCTACATCGTCACCTCCGGCGAAATGATGGCTATGTATGCCGCCAACAACATCTGCCGTGGGATTCAGAAATATGCCGTTTCCGGTGGTGTGCGTCTCGGTGGACTGATTTGTAACTCCCGTAAAGTGGACCGGGAAGATGAACTCATCTCCGCCTTGGCGAAATCCCTGGGAACACAAATGATTTACTTCATGCCTCGGGACAACATTGTTCAACACGCGGAACTGAACCGCCAGACGGTAATTGAATATGCTCCCGAGTCCGAGCAGGCAGACCACTACCGCAACTTAGCAAAAGCGATTGATGAGAACACCAATCATGTGATTCCCAAGCCGCTGGCTAACGAAGAACTTGAAAGCTTGCTCATGGAATTTGGACTCTACGCCACGGTTTAAAGCGACAGCTTGAGCTGTGCAATATTCATCCCCCGGAATCTCTGGGGGGAGAGTCTCCCCCCTTTTATTGTCTATTGCTCATTGCAGATCATGACTAACATTATGATACGGGCGATCGTGCGCCCCGAAAAGACCCCCGATGTCTTGCAAGCCTTGCTCGATGCAGGCTATCCCGCCGTTACCAAAATCGATGTCTTTGGACGCGGCAAACAGCGGGGACTGAAAATCGGCAACGTCGTTTACGACGAACTGCCCAAAGAACTGTTAATGCTCGTCATTGACGAACATCACAAAAATGCCGTCATTGGCATTATCCTCGATGCCGCTCGCACCGGAACCGAAGGTGCCTACGGCGATGGTAAAGTCTTCGTTAGCCCCGTCGAAGAAGTCTATACCATCAGTACCGGAGTCAAGGAAACTGCTGACGAGAAAACCACCGTCACCGTTTAACCCCTAATCCTTGTTTTCCCTAACTGCGAGGTCGCGTCAGAACGCGAAACAGACCCATGAAAGAAGTTTTAGCCGTAATTCGCATGAACCAAATCGGGCGCACCAAACAAGCGCTCGTGGATGCCGGATTTCCGGGATTCAATGCGGTGAAAGTGACCGGACGAGGGCGACAGGCCATCGAAGCCGAAGCCGTCGAAGCACTCAATCAGAATCCCGAGTATGCCAGTGAAGTCCTCCCCCTGCTGGGACGGATTCCCCGATTGATTCCCAAACGCCTTCTCAGCATCGTTGTGACTGACGAGCAAGTTGAGCAGGTTGTCACCACCCTCGTTCGTACAAATCAAACCCGAAATCCCGGTGATGGCAAAATCTTCGTCCTTCCGGTGACTGAGACGGTTCGCGTCCGCACCGGAGAAACCGGACGAGTTGCCCTTGATGAAATGACTGGTTAACCGAGGAACCCCTCATGACTGACACAGCACGCACCCAAGCCGATTTGGAACGCCAAATCGCCCAAGCTTCCCAGGATGTGAAGCAAGCTCCCTCTCCCATCGACCCAACCACGACTCAGACCGCCGTTAAAGACATTGTCGAGGCCTATCCGGCCAAAGTCGCCAAAAAACGGGCCAAACATATTGTGGTCCGTGACCCCAATGTTCCCGAACAAACCATTGATGCCAACGTCCGCACGACACCCGGCATCATCACCCAGCGGGGTTGCGCCTTTGCTGGCTGTAAAGGGGTGGTCGTCGGTCCCATTGGCGATGTGGTTCACATTGTTCATGGTCCCGTGGGTTGTTCCTATTATTCCTGGCTCATTCGCCGCAACCAATTCCGCGCTCGGGCCAATGGCCGCAACTTCGTCAACTACTGCTTTACCACCGACTTGACGGAACATGACATCGTTTTTGGTGGGATGACCAAACTCCGCCAAGCGATTCAGGAAGCCTATGACATCTTCCAACCCCCAGCGATTACCGTTCACTCCACCTGTCCTGTGGGACTGATTGGGGATGACATTCAAGGCGTCTCTCGGGAAATGTCCGAGAAACTCGGCATTAGCATTGTTGCCTTTAACTGTGAAGGCTATAAAGGCGTGAGTCAATCCGCTGGACACCACATCGCCAACAATGGTTTCTTTAAAAATTGGGTCGGGACCAATGAAGCGGCCGAAGAGGTCGAAGGTTACACCGTCAACTTGATGGGTGAGTACAACATTGGCGGCGATACCTGGGAAATCGAGCGGGTTCTGGAAAAATGTGGCATTGAAGTCATCAGCAAGTTTAGTGGTGATGGGTCCTACGATGAAGCCACTGAGTCCCATTTGGCGAAGTTGAACCTGGTCATGTGCCACCGTTCGATTAACTACATGGCGGACATGATGGAAACCAAATTCGGGATTCCCTGGATTAAGGTGAACTTCATTGGCGTCAATGCCTTTGCCAAGAGTTTACGCAAGATTGCCGAAGTCTTCGATGACCCGAAACTCACGGAACGCATTGAGACGGTCATCGCCGAAGAGATGGCAGAAACCGAGGCTCAACTGGCGACCTATCGTGAACGGCTGACTGGAAAGACCGTCTTCCTATTTGTGGGCGGCTCGCGGGCGCACCATTACCAAGAGTTGTTTGCAGACTTGGGTATGAAGACGGTGGTCGCTGGCTATGAGTTTGCTCACCGGGATGACTACGAAGGTCGCGAGGCATTGCCGAACATCAAAGTTGATGCCGACAGCCGCAACATTGAAGAAATCCACGTCAAGCAAGATCCCGAACGGTATAAGCCCCCATTTTCGGAAGCAGCTCTTGCCAAAATGGAGGAGAACAAAACCCTCAAGGATTACAAGGGCATGATGCCGGATATGGGTGAGGGAACTCTGCTGGTGGACAACATCTCTCACCATGAACTCGATGTGCTGATTGAACGCTTTAAACCGGATTTGATTGGGTCTGGGATTAAGGACAAGTACGTGATTGAGAAGTTGGGCATTCCTTGTAAGCAACTGCACAACTATGACTACGGTGGACCTTTTGCTGGGTTCCGGGGTGCGGTCAATTTTGCGAAGGATGTCGATTTACGGGTCAATACTCCTGTTTGGAAGTACGTCAAGGCCCC
>SIHH01000161.1:3990-9068 GCA_004299065.1 Phormidium sp. SL48-SHIP
CGGTGCGTTCCGGCAAGTTTTAACCGGTTGGTCGAAGCTTCATCTTGATTGAAGCCGGAACACACCCTACCCCTGTTCCCTGTTCCCTGTTCCCTGTTCCCTTCTTCCCCCCTGTTCCCTACATTCCCAAAGATCATGTTAGACGCAACTCCTACGACTTTAGTTGAACGCAAAGCCTTACGGGTTAACCCGGCGAAAACCTGTCAACCGATTGGTGCGATGTATTCTGCCCTGGGGATTCATGGCTGTTTACCCCATTCTCATGGGTCTCAGGGCTGCTGTTCCTATCACCGTTCTCACCTGACCCGCCATTTCCGGGAACCGATTATGGCGGCGACGAGTTCTTTTACGGAAGGAACGGCGGTGTTCGGTGGCGGTGCGAATCTCCGCAAAGCCTTGCAAACGATCTACCAGTTGTATGATCCCCCGGTGGTGGCGATTACGACGACTTGTCTGTCGGAAACGATTGGCGATGATATCCCGACGATTGTGCGGGAGGCCCATGAAAGTGGTGTGATTCCTGAAGGAAAAACGGTGATTCATGCCAATACTCCGAGTTATGTGGGTTGTCACATCACCGGTTGGTCGAATATGACGGCGTCGATGGTGAAGTATTTGTCTGAACGCAGCGGTGAGTCGCGTAATCAGGTGAATTTGATTCCGGGTTATGTTGAACCGTCAGACACTCGCGAATTGAAACAAATGCTCGCGACTTGGGGCATTGATGCGGTGACGTTCCCGGATACGTCTGATGTGGTGGATACGCCGCAAACTGGGCATTTCCAAATGTATCCTCAGGGTGGAACGACGGTTGAGGCCCTGAAAACCACTGGGGATAGTTTAGCAACGATCGCCCTCGGCCCCGAGGCCAGCACCCAGGCGGCGATCGCCCTCGACGCCAAATGTGAGGTTCCCTATCACATCTTAGATTTACCGATTGGGGTGGCCGCGACGGACCGCCTGGTGCAAACTCTGATGGAGGTCACCGGAACTCAGCCGACGGACGAGATTGTCAACGCTCGCGGTCGCCTGGTGGATGTGATGACGGATATGCAGTCTTATCTGTATGAGAAACGGGTGGCGATCGCCGGAGACCCGGATCAGGTGGTTCCTCTGGTGGAAATGCTGGTGACCTGTGGTGCGAAGCCGGTCTATGTCATTACTGGGGCTGAGTCTAAGTATTTCCGCGATCGCCTTCAAGGGATTCTAGGCGAGACGGTTCCTGAAGCGGTGATTCGCGATAATGAGGACTTGTTCTATCTGCACCAGTTGATGAAACAAGAACCGGTGGATCTGCTCATCAGCAATGTTTACGGCAAGTATATTGCTCGGGCTGAAGATGTTCCCTTTGTCCGCTACGGCTGGCCTATCCTCGACCGTGTGGGACATAGCTACTTCCCCACCCTTGGCTACGGCGGCAGTTTACATCTGCTTTGCACCATCATCAACACCCTGCTCGATCGCAAGGATCGCGATGATGCTGACGAAACCTTTGAGTTAGTTCTCTAACCTCACCCTGGGGGACGGCGTTGGCCGTTTCCCCTCTTAATCCCTTTTGCAATTGTGGAGAACAATCATGCAAACTCCCAAACATCATTTATTCATCTGTGGCGGGTTCCGCACCCGTGGCGACGCCCAAGGGGCCTGTACGAAGAAAGGCTCTCTGAGTCTAGTGCAGTACCTGGAAAATGAACTGATCGATCGCGATTTGGAAGATGTGGTGGTCTCGACGACTGGCTGTCTCAAGATGTGCGATCGCGGTCCCGTCCTCATGGTCTATCCCCAAGGAGACTGGTACGGCAATGTGGACGAGGATGCTCTCGATGAGATCCTCGATGCCCTCGAAGAAGGCGGAACCGCCGACGAGTATCTACTGACGAAGTAGCTGCTTCCAAAAATGAGCGTTAACAGCAATAACAGTAAATTGCTGGAGAGTTTTCTAACACAAACTAACAGGAATTATTCTCGATTTACTGTTATTGCCACCGCTCACCCCAGTCAACCCCCCGAACAACTGACAACACAATTAAGAAACGGGTCAAACCAACCCAACCGATGTGTTGTTAGGTGTTCCTTGTTCATTCTTTCGAGCTTCTAACCATGGAACCGACTGTTCTCAAAGGTCGTGAAACGCAAATTTACCGTAAAGGCAAAGAACCGTTTGCGATCGAATGCAACAAACAAAGCCTGGCCGGGGCAGTCAGCCAACGGGCCTGTGTCTTCTGCGGTTCACGGGTTGTCCTCTACCCCATCGCCGATGCGTTGCATCTCGTTCACGGTCCCGTCGGCTGTGCCGTCTATACCTGGGACATTCGCGGTGCGTTATCCTCCGGTCCTGAACTGCACCGCCTCAGTTTTTCAACAGATTTACAAGAACGAGATGTCATTTTTGGCGGTGAAGAGAAACTGAAAAATGCCCTTCTCGAACTGATTGAACGCTATGAACCCAATGCGGCTTTTGTCTATTCAACTTGTATTGTGGGCATTATTGGCGACAACTTAGAAGCCATTTGCAATCAAGTGACAGACGTAACCGGAATCCCCGTGATTCCCGTGCAATCGGAAGGGTTTAAGGGCAACAAACGGGCGGGATACAATGCCGCTTGTAAAGCCATGTTCCGCCTAGTGGGAACCGGTGACACCTCCGACATTTCCCCTCATAGTATTAACATCCTCGGAGACTTCAACCTAGCCGGAGAAATCTGGATTATCCGGCAATACTTCGAGAAAATGGGGGTTCAGGTGGTGGCCAACATCACTGGAGATGGTCGGGTGGCCGATATCTCGCGATCGCACGGCGCGGCCCTGAATGTGGTTCAATGTTCCGGGGCCACCTTAGATTTAGCTAAAATGATGCAAGACACCTACGGCGTTCCTTTTGAACGAGTTTCGTATTTTGGTGTCGAAGACATGGCAGAATCCTTATACAAAGTTGCCCGCTTCTTCAAGGATGACCCAGAAATTCTCAAACGCGCCCAACTTGTTGTTCGAGAAGAACTCTCAATTCTCTATCCTAAACTGTTGGAATACCGGAAAGACTTAGAAGGAAAAAAAGCGGCGATTTACGTCGGCGGCTCGTTCAAAGCCTTCTCCCTGGTCAAAGCCTTCCGTCTCTTGGGGATGGATGTGGTCATGGTGGGGTCACAAACCGGGACGAAAGAGGATTATCAAGAACTGCAAGAAATCACCGACGAAGGAACGATTATTGTGGATGATTCTAATCCCTTAGAACTGTCGGCATTTCTGCAAGAAAAGGATGTAGATATCTTTGTTGGTGGCGTCAAAGAGCGTCCCATTGCCTACAAGTTAGGTTTAGGATTTTGCGACCACAATCACGAACGCAAGGAAGCCCTAGAAGGCTTTGAAGGAATGTTGAATTTCGCCCGAGAAGTTCACAGCACTGTGATGAGTCCAGTCTGGCAATTCATGCCCCGAAGAACAGGCTAATCCCTACATCTCCCCTCTAGGGAGGGGTGCCCGCCAGGGCGGGGTGGGTCCTCCCCTCCACCGGAGGGGGCCGGGGTGTGTTCCCCCAGCGAGCGGTGCGTTCCGGCAAGTTCTAATTGAACGCCCAACGTTGATAATAGTTGCAAGCCGGAACACACCCTACCCCTCTTGCCTTTTGCCTCTTGCCTTTTGCCTTCTCTAAAACCATGAAACACACCGCAAAACTCAAAACCGGTCATCCCTATATTTCCACAACCAATGCCTGCAAACTGTGCAAACCTCTCGGGGCTTGTATTGCCTTTCGGGGGATTGAAGGAACGATGCCGTTTCTGCATGGGTCTCAGGGTTGTGCGACTTATATGCGTCGCTATATTATCAGCCATTTCCGCGAACCCATTGATATCGCCTCGTCTTCTCTGAGTGAAAAACACGCCGTGTATGGTGGGGGGTCTAACCTCAAACTGGGGTTAAACAACTCCATTGATAAATACACGCCGAACGCCGTTGGTGTGGCGACAACCTGTTTAACCGAAACCATCGGCGATGATGTGAGTATGTTGTTGCGAGAATGGCGTGTTGATGCCGATGCTGAATGTCCCAATCCTGAGATTCCGGTTGTTAACGTCTCCACCGCCAGCTATTCCGGGACCCATATGGAAGGGTTTCATGCCGTTGTGCGGGAGACCATCGCCCAAATTGCCCTAACCGACGCTCCCATTCCCCAATCGAGCCAGGAGGAGGTGAAAATTGGCACGAAACCTCTGAATCTGATGCCGGGATTTGTCTCGACGGCGGATTTACGGCATCTGCGGGATGTCTGTGAGGACTTTGGCTTAGAACCGACGATTCTCCCGGACTATTCTGATACTCTCGATGCCCCTGTGATGGCGGAATATGAGAAACTCACATCTGGAGGAACCTCCCTCCAATCGATTCGCAAAATGCCTCAGGCGATCGCCTCGATTGAGTTTGGCCGCGTTCTCTCGGCCTGTGGCGATACGGGGGGCGAACTGTTGCAAGAGAAAGCCGGTGTGCCGCTTTATGCGATGGGAATGCCCATTGGGGTGCGCGAGAGCGATCGCTTGTTCAAGACCCTTTCTCACCTCAGTAAGCGCCCCATCCCCCGCCGCCACGACCTAGAACGAGGTCGTCTCCTAGATGCCTATGCCGATGGCCATAAGTATCTCTTTGGCAAACGGGCAATTGTTTACGGCGAAGAAGACCTAGTCGTGGGCTTAACGGCCTTTCTCTCAGAAATTGGCGTTCAGCCGGTTCTCTGCGCCTCTGGGGGGTCGAGTGGCTATCTCAAAGATGCGATCGCCGCCGTCACCGACGGACTGCTACGAGAAGCCCCCCAAGTCCGAGACGACGTGGACTTCTTCGACATTGCCCAAGATGCCCTCACCCTGAAGCCGGACTTCCTCATGGGCAACAGCAAAGGCTACAGCTTCGCCCGCGAACAAGGGATTCCCCTGATTCGCGTCGGCTTCCCCATCCACGATCGCATGGGCGGACAACGCATCCTCCATCTCGGCTATCGGGGCAGCCAAAACCTCTTTGATTTAACGGTAAACGCCATCATCGCCAAAAAACAACGAGATTCCCCCGTCGGCTACGGCTATATCTAACCC
>SIHH01000162.1 GCA_004299065.1 Phormidium sp. SL48-SHIP
GCACCTAAATTACTTACACCATTGCCGAAGCCGTTGGAAACATAGCCGTTAAACGGGGCGGTAATCTCAATCCATTGGCGGTCATCGGAGGCGACAATGGGGCGAATCGGTAGGCGAACGCGAATTTCTTGATTCATCTCTACTCCACCTAGAATAGAGGCGTTCAAGGAGGGGGCTTGGCGCACGGTGAGTCCTTCGTCGTGAATCACCCGACGACAGGCGTTTCCGTCTCTCGGACCCGAGTCGGTCATCGGGGCGACGTCTGGGGAACCGGGCGCATCCCACAGAAAGGCTTGACAGCGATTGAGGTGACTGCTTCCGGGGGGGCCGTTGTCCACATAGCCCTGGGCCGGGAAACTCACCGCTAACCAACTGTTGCCTTCGGGGCCGAGAATGGCCTCGGCGTTGGGGGCTAAGCGTAGGCGTTCGTTGGGGGCCACGTTGGCGATCGCACGGGAGTCGGGGCTAGGATCTAACCGGATGGCCAGTCCGCGATCGAGGTTGGTCGAGACTTGACGACAGAGGGGATCGACCTCTTGAGCTAATCTCAGGGAAGACGGGGACGGAGGAACCGCGAGGCTACTGGAGCTTGCAGCCCCGAGCGCGAGGAAGACAACCGAGACATAAGCAGCGAGTTTCACCATAAACAAGGCTCAACGACGGGTTAGGCAGTCCTGTACGGGTCAATTCTACGCGCAACTGAGCGAGTTTCCAACTCAACTCTCGTGTTTGAGTCTGGCTTCCCTGGGGGCGATCGCCGTAAGAACCGTTAAAAATTCTTAATAAAAATTCTCATCAAATTGATCTACTGTAATCAGAGTAGATTCAGGCGTTTTGTCTCTGTTGTGCGTCACTTTTGTGGTTCAGGTGTTGCCTATTGTCTCGATTTAACTTGTCTCGATTTAACGTGACCGTTTAACGTGACCGTACGCCATCTTGAATGCGCCGTAATGCGCCAAAGGAAAAATTATAGCATTTTTGTTTTAGTATGACCAGTAATCTCGCAACAAAACTCCGAGAAGGCACGAAAAAGTCTCACACCATGGCTGAGAATGTGGGCTTTATCAAATGTTTCCTCAAAGGAACCGTTGAAAAGAACTCCTATCGCAAGTTGGCGACCAACTTTTACTTCGTCTATTCCGCTATGGAAGAAGAAATGGAACGCCACCGGGAGCATCCCGTATTATCCAAACTGTACTATCCTCAACTCAACCGTAAGGAGAGTTTAGAACAGGATCTTCATTACTATTTTGGTCCCAACTGGCGGGATATGGTTCAACCCTCAGAAGGAGGACAAGGCTATGTCAACCGCATCCGTGAGGTCTCCAACAGCGAACCGGAACTCTTAGTGGCTCATTGCTACACTCGCTATCTCGGCGACCTCTCCGGCGGTCAAATCCTGAAAAATATCGCCCAAAAAGCGATGGGATTGCAGGATGGCGAAGGAACGGCATTCTATGAGTTCCAGGATATTCCTGATGAGAAAGCCTTTAAGGCTGAATATCGTCAAGCGATGGACAGTTTACCCATTGATGAGGCTCAAGCCGATCGCATTGTCGATGAGGCTAACGATGCCTTCAAACTGAATATGGTCATGTTTGAAGAACTCGAAGGGAATCTCATCAAAGCCGTCGGTCAGATGCTGTTTAACTCCCTAACTCGCCGTCGTTCTCGCAACACCAACGAACCGGCAACGGTGAATAGTTAGTGACGTTTTAACGGTCACTGAATGGTCACGGCTTAGAGTCGTTCACTCACGCTTCATCGCTCAAACCTCGTCTGTCGTGGACGGGGTTTTTTGTGTCTTGTTGGCGGCTTGGCTGTTACGTCGCCACATGGCCGGTTTGATACGTCGCAGGGCCGAGGCCCGGAACCGCTGATCCCAGTCGTCCTCCGATAAGTTGGCTAACTCAGACCCGCTGGGGTTGAGGTTTTGCGGGTAGGGTTCAAATTCGGCCACATCTGTGGTTTGGGCAAATCGCTGATTCCAGGGACATACATCCTGACAGATATCACAGCCAGCCACCCAGCCGTTGAGGGTGTTGGCGATGTCATCGGGGAGGCGATCGCGGCGGTTTTCGATGGTGTGATAGGCTAAGCAACGATTAGCATCGACCACGGTAGGACGGACGATCGCCTCGGTGGGACAGGCATCCAGGCAACGAGTACAGGTCCCACAATGGTCCGTATGGGGGCGATCGGCCTCTAAGGGGAGATTCGTTAACACTTCCCCCAGAAACACCCAAGAGCCATAGTCTCGTGTAATCAGATTGCCGTTTTTTGCAATCCAACCCAGTCCCGCTCGTTCGGCCCAGACTTTATCCTGAACTGGGCCGGTATCGGCATAGTATTTGGCCTGAATCCCCTCGCCTGAAGCCTCCAACCAGCGAGAGAGTTGCTTAAGCCTACGATGAAGCACTCGGTGATAGTCACGGCCCCAGGCGTAGCGGGAAATTTTGACGGTATCATCGCTTTCATCGCCTTCATCACCTTCAGAGGGGTGATGCTCCGTGTAATAGTTTAAGGCCACCGCAATCACCGATCGCACCCCCGGTAACACCTGGCGTATATCTTGCCGTTTTGGGTTCGCCATCCAGGCCATATCGGCTTGATAGCCTTGATTGAGCCAAGTTTGCAGGTGATGGACGGCTTCGGTTTCCCCCGCATCGGCTTGGGGAGGAACCACCGCAATCCCGGCCCGATGAAATCCCAGATTGAAGGCCTGTTCCAGAATGTCGTGGCGGTTGGGAGCGTTAACAAACTGACTCATGACTGACTTTTGGCTTGGTGAGGAGTGGGGGCGATGGTTTGTTGAATGGGAATCTCAATCACAAACTCGACGCGATCGCCCTCTACTCGACAGTGTAGCTGACCGCCATGTTTCTCGGTAATAATCTGATGGCTAATGGACAAGCCCATCCCTGTCCCCTTTCCTCGCGGCTTGGTGGTGAAAAACGGCTCAAAGAGATGATCCTGAACCTCTGGGGACATGGTTCCGCCATTATTGGCGATCGTGATGGCCACCTGGTCCCCCTCAATAGCCGTCCGAATATCAATACGGGGAATCCAATCCTGAGGCTGACGTGATGCGGATTCATCTAACGCATCAATGGCATTACTAAGAATGTTCGTAAAAACTTGATTGAGTTGCCCACTTGAACAGTCAATCAAGGGCAATTCACCATAGATTTTCTTGACCTGAATATCGCGACGAAACGATTTCGCTTTAATCCGGTTACTCAAAATCAATAAGGTACTCTCGATCCCCTCATGGATATTAATCGACTCAAATTGAGTTTCATTGGCACGGGAAAAGGTTTTTAGGGATTTAATAATCCCCTGAATTCGACCCGCTCCGACCTCCATCGATTTGAGCAACTTCGGCAAGTCTTCTTTGAGAAACTCAAAATCAATCTCTTCCGCAAATGCCTCAACATCAGGATTCACTGTTGGGGTTTTCTCCTGATACAGTCGTAATAACTCCAGCAAATCCGCAATATATTCTTTGGCGTGGCTGAGATTCCCATGAATAAAGTTAACCGGATTGTTAATCTCATGAGCGACGCCTGCCACCAATTGACCCAATGATGACATTTTCTCATTTTGAACCAGTTGCACTTGAGCTTTCTGCAAACTGTCTAATGCTTCTGATAATTCTGCGGTTCGCTCTTTGACTTGACGGTCTAAGTTATGATTAAGATGATACAGTTCCAGATGAACGTTGACCCGAGCTAGGACTTCTTCTTGCTGAAATGGCTTGGTAATATAATCAACAGCCCCCAAACTCAGTCCCTTAACTTTATCAACCGTGTCTGACAGAGCCGTCATAAAAATAATCGGAATCTGAGCGGTTTCAGGATTGGCTTTGAGTTGGCGACAGGTTTCAAAGCCATCGATTCCTGGCATCATAACATCTAACAAAATTAGATTTGGAGGTTTATAGCCAACTTGTTCAAGGGCGGTTTCTCCATCGAGAGCAACCGCCACTTGATAGTTGGCACTGGTGAGAGCTTCTGATAATACTGCTAGATTGGTTGGAGTATCATCAACAATTAGAATAATGTCAGATTCCGAGGTAGGCATGGAACACAAAAAGCAGAGCAACAACAAGTAGATTAAGCATGAGACAAGCTCAGGACAAAACTTTCGGCAATCTCAAGATAACTCAATCAATAGACTCGAATTATAGCCGTTTTTACTATAATTCTTTTGTGTCTTCTGAGGGTTTATCTCCTTTTTAACACATAATTCAACGGCTTGTCTCATTTTTGGGTATTTTGCAAGATTCAAATCTTATACCATTTTTCAAAATGCTTGCCATCTGACACCGAGGAGGGCGAACGGCCGTTCTACAGACATCTATGGCACGACTTCTGAAAATTGGTATTGATTCTCAACCTATCTCCCACCGATTTAGTTAATATACCTCCTCGCATCAGCGATCGCCCTGTTCACCAAAATACGATATTCAAGCGCTATTCAAGCTCTATAGAAGCGATATATAAGGGGGTCTTGATGGGTCTTCTGGGTTCAGGGTGATCAGCCAAATTTATGGTGGATTACATCCGTTACTAGAGGGGCGAAAATCCCCTCCTAGGAGGGGTCAGGGGTGGGTTCCCCCACACTGTTGTATCAAAGGCAACCAATGACACCGTATATCCTGAAGACCCTTATTGATCGCGAAATTTTTCTAAAATCTCACGAATTTTCTTGATCTGAAACTCACGCGCCAACTGTTCAATTTGATCCGAAAATCCCCGATAGTCTGAATTCCGTTCCCGTAACTGTTGAACGCCCTCAACAACACGGTTTAGCAACCCTTGTCGTGCTAAGTCAAGCAGTAACTCAATCTCATCTTTGGGGGGAGCCTGAAACTCACCATCCTCGATAGACTCTAGGCGACTGTCAGTGCTTTTAGTGTCTGGGGTTTGCTGTTCATATTTCCAAGTAATCTCGATATTTTGAGAGATTTTTTGTAGCAGTTCATCCGCCTGAACGGGTTTAGGCAGAAAATCATCACCGCCAGCCGCTAAACTCTTATGTTGATCAATGGCCAAAACACTGGCGGAGGAGACAATGGTGGGGGTGGTTTTCACCTTGGGATGCTGGCGTAACTGTTTTAATAACTCGTAGCCATCGGTTTCAGGCATGGCTAAGTCGGTAATCACTAAATCCGGTTGATGCTCAAGAATACTATCAAATCCTTCCTGGCCATCACTCGCTTCAATCACCTCAAATCCTAATGGTATTAAAAGATTGACAATGACAGAGCGATTTTCCCAACGATCATCGACAATGAGAACGGTGCGGCGATCGCCCTCATAGCCAACAATTTTACCCGATACAGACTGAGTGGCTCCATCAACCCAATCATCGGCTCGTTCAAGAACCGCAATGAAGCTAAAGCGACTGCCTTGTCCGGGGGTACTGGTGACCTCAATCGGACTTTCCATTAAGTCTAAAATTTGGCGTGTAATTGCTAACCCTAACCCTGTTCCTTCGGCGTGTTTTTTGCCCTCACCAACTTGTTCAAAGGGCAGAAAAATCTTTTCAATTTGCTCGTTTGTCATGCCAATTCCGGTATCAGTAATCTCAAAACGAATCCGATAAATCGATGGTTCTAGTTCGGATACTGTATCGGGTTGAGAATCTGTCTCAGCTTTCAGTGATTCTAGGACTTCTACCTGTAAACAAACACTACCTTTTTCGGTGAATTTAATGGCATTCCCCAGGAGGTTAATTAAAACTTGCCGTAAGCGTTTTTCATCTGCCTTAACCCCAGTGGGTAAATGAGGATCGGCGACGTAGTAGAACTCAATTTTTTGGGACTGCGATCGCACCCGGCAGATTTCCACCACCCCTTGCAAGAACGCCGGAAAATGAAACTCATTGGGGTGCAATTCCATTTTACCCGCTTCAATTTTAGACAAATCCAAAATATCGTTAATCAGCGTCAATAAATGGGCACCACATTGCTGTATAATCTCGACTCCATGTAAATCTTGTCCCGTCAAACGCGATGATCGCTGCAAAATTTGGGCATAGCCTAAAATGCCATTTAACGGCGTTCGTAACTCATGACTCATGCTGGCCAAGAAATCACTTTTAGCGTGATTCGCCATATCCGCGAGTTCCATCGCCTGTTGTAGTTCAGCAGTTCGCTCCTGAACCCGCTGTTCGAGTTCCGTCGCCCAATTGCGGAGTCGTTCTTCGGAACGTCGTAGAGCTTCTTGAGCCTGTTTTTGCGTCGTCACATCTCGCAAAATTGCCAGATAGTCCCGAGATGACTCGGTTTCTAACACCGAAATTCCGACTTCTACCGTTCCTTGCTCTGAGCCTCGTTTAAACTCCTGTTCACTAAGACGAGGAGCCGTCTCAATCACGGTCGGAAAATTGGGTAAATATTCCGAGAGTGGTCGAGTCAGCAGTTCAAATCCCGGTAAATTAAATAAGGCACTGGCGGCGGGGTTGACTTGCTGAATCGTACCTTGGTTATCGAGAACCATAATGGCATCTTCAGCAATGCGAAAGAGGAGTTGAGAGCGATCGCGGGCCTCAACGATCGCCTCAGCTTGAGGTAAACTCGTCCAACAGGCGATCGCCACCCCAATAAAGCTCACCGTCAACAACAACAACACCAACAAATTCGCCGACACATCCGCCAACACCGTTGTATCAGTGACCGATCGCATCAAAATCTGAACCTGCCAACTCACGAAGGCCGCCCCACAGAGAAGAACCAGCAACACTCCCACCTGAACCGCCACAAAATTCTGGAAATTTTCCCCCATTTGTCGGCGATAAAAGCGAATCCACCAATCCGTTTGAAACAGAAAAAAGCGATTGCGGGCGATCGCCGCATCAAACATCAACACCACAACCGGAAAGGCTAACCCCAACGCTAAATCCCAGCCACTCCACATCAAGCCACCGACGACTAACACCGTGGCTTCTACAATGAAAAATAGCAACGACCAACGGGGAAGCCAGGATACCGCCGTTCCCCGTTTGAGCCACATTCCCAAATGCAGCAGCATGGTACTCGAAAGATAGCCCGTTCCCGTCACCATCACCACCCGTTCCACATCGCCCCACAACAGACAGAGAAGACTCAGGATAAAGGTAAAGGTTAACCCCGGGCCAAACGCTCCCCGTCGAGACACCACGGCGAAGACTGGGGAGAGATAGCGATCGCGGGACAGTTGATACAACACTCGCGGCGTTAACGCCACCGCCGTCGCCGAACTCAGGAGACAACCGGCGGCAATCAAAAACGTCACCAACACCGGGGCCGCATTACCCCAGAAGGGACGAGACACCGCCACCAACTGCACAAAAGTATTACTCCCCAACTCCGGATTCGTGGCCAGACGCATCAACAGCCAGGACCCCCCGGCATAGATAATCGGCAGCAGAATCGCCGCAAACTTCAAACTTCGTAGAGTCTGATGAGGCTTCGGGTTATCGGCAATAAATCCCGAAGCCGTCTCGCAGCCGTAGGCCGCATATACCGCCAAAAAATACCATCTGGCCCAATCGCCAACGGCAAACCCTTGCCACTGACTCGGGAAAAACCCAGGACTTTGAGGAGAAATCGCGAGCCAGCCGAGGCCCTGAGTACAAAAGACGAGGAAAAATCCTACCGCTGGTAAGACAAAAAATAGATGAAGGATGCTGATTGCTCGGGTTCCGCTGTAGGCGACGACAAACGGTAACGCCGTGAAAATGATTCGTAAGACCCCTTCAGGAGCATTTAGTCCTAGACTTTCAAGGTTGGCTGAAATCAACCCCGCCAAAACAATGCCATTCATCGAAGGAACGGACACCCAACCCAAAAAATAACCAATTGCCCCGTAACGAGCTAAAAATGGCTGATTTTCTAGCAGTTTGGTGATGTAGTTGGGCGTTCCTCCCGATAGATTAGGATAGTGGCTGCCGAGATGTTTAACTTGGAGATTATAGATCACGCCAATCGCAGCGGCTACCAGCCAAACCCAAATCACCGGCTGTCCTAAATCAGCATTCGAGGCTGGCCCAGGGCCAAGCCAGAGTAATAAACCACTCAAACCAAATCCCCAAACCTCCAAAACACTGAGAAGTCGAGGTAACTTGAGACGAGGAAGTTCGGGGTGGGATCGGGATGTCGGTACAGCCGTGAGCCAGCTAAACATGAGAACACGCAAAATCAGAACGGAAGGCCAATCTCAGCCATCTTTCAGGGATCTGTGGCTAGATGAGATTGTTGGACAATAGGTTAAGGGCTATCGTAACCGAAAAACTGTTTCATGCAAACTTTATCGGGTTGAATCTCTAGTTAATGTCTTTGTTACCGTCTGCTAACCGCTGTAAGCCATCGCGATCGCAAATCTGAATCTGTCTAGCCTCAATTTCAATTAGGTTAGCCTGAGTTAGCTTGGCAAAAGTCCGGGATAAGGTTTCCGGAATTGTTCCCAAAAAGGCTGCTAACTGTCCTTTGGCTAAATCCAGTTCGAGGCGATCGCTCCCCTGGCGATCGCTCAATTCCAGTAAATAGCCGGCTAACCGACTCGATACATCTTTCAGAGACAGGGTATCAATGAGATTGGCAAAGCGACGTAGGTGTCGCGACAAACTCGCCAGGAGGTGAAAGGCTAAACTGGGGTATTGTTCGACTAAGGCGAGTAAGGCTTGATTGGGGATCAGCAGCAGTTGTGTTTTTTCTAAGGCTGATGCTGACGCCGGATAATAGCCTCCATCAAACGCGGGAACTTCGGCAAAGCGATCGCCCTCTTCAAACCAATGTAAAATCTGCTCTTTGCCATCGGCAGACATTTTATAGACTTTGACTCGTCCCGACTGAACGAGGAAAAAGCCTAAACAGCGATCGCCTTCTAAAAAAATGGGATCGCCGCGATCGTACTTCAGAGGTTTAGCAATGGTCGCCATAGCACGAAGTTGTGAATCTGGCAAGTCTTTAAACAAGTCTAATCCCGCCAAAAAATCTAAAATATCTTGCATTTTCAATCCAAATTATCGTTAATCAAGTGATGTCTTATTCTGGCATTTCCAAACAACCGCCAAAAA
>SIHH01000521.1:0-308 GCA_004299065.1 Phormidium sp. SL48-SHIP
GCTTCGAAGCCAGGACGCCAGTTCTGGTGGAGCCAACCTTGAAATACCACCCTGGTATGTTTGGTGTTCTAACCCAGGTCCGTTATCCGGATCGGGAACCGTGCATGGTGGGTAGTTTGACTGGGGCGGTCTCCTCCGAAAGCGTAACAGAGGAGCACGAAGGTTGGCTAAGCACGGTCGGAAATCGTGCGGTTAGTGCAAGAGCATAAGCCAGCTTGACTGTGAGACAGACACGTCGAACAGGGTCGAAAGACGGTTCTAGTGATCCGGTGGTTCTGTATGGAAGGGCCATCGCTCAACGGATAAAA
>SIHH01000522.1 GCA_004299065.1 Phormidium sp. SL48-SHIP
CGTGCGATCGCGGAGCGTGCGGAAACCGCGATCGCCGGCAAAATGGCCACCAACAGACTAAACCCAATTCCCACCAGTAAACTCCACCAAAACGCCGGGGCCGTGACGATATCTCGGGGTTTAGGCGGTTGCTGGGGGTGAGTGGTGGCCACCGCCACGGCGATCGCACCCGTGGTCAAAGGAGAGTAAAATTAAGAGGGATAGCAAGGAATTTAGCCATGAGTGTTATTGTCTCTGACGAAATTTTAACCGCCACTCACATGACTGAGGCTGAAATGCGTCAGGAAATTGCTGTGATGCTCTTTCAACAAGAAAAGCTGACCCTTGCTCAAGCCAGTCGCTTTGCCCAAATGCACCGTGTCGCCTTTCAACACCTCCTCGCTAGTCGCCACATCCCCGTACATTATGGAGTAGAGGATTTTGAGCAAGATATTCAAAACTTGCGGGAGATGGGTCGATTGTGATTCTTGTCAGTGATACATCGCCCATTAATAATCTTGCAGCAATCAATCACCTCCATCTCCTTCACCAGCTTTATGGAACAGTTCTTATTCCTGAAGCCGTTTATCAAGAATTAACTGACCCCAATTTTCCTGTGTCTGGTGCGACCGAGGTACAAACCTTTGACTGGCTTCAAACTCGTCCTGTTAGCGATCGCACCCTCGTCGAAGTCCTGAGTAACGAACTCGATGTTGGAGAAGCAGAAGCGATCGCGTTAGCCGTCGAGGTTCAGGCTGAGCAAGTTTTAATTGATGAACGGCGCGGCCGGCTAGTTGCAAGTCGGTTTAATCTCCGTTATACGGGTATTTTAGGAGTTTTGGTTGAAGCGAAAAGTCAAGGCTTGATTACTGAAGTAAAGCCCTTGCTGAAGGCATTGATAAATGAGGCAGGATTTTGGGTAGGAGAACCTCTATGTAAGAGCGTTTTACAGCTTGTTGGTGAAATCGATACACCTTGATTTTTTTGCTAAATGCTGTGGGGATGAGTGTGATTTGCATTGACTCTTGCTCTCGCGTACTTGCTTTTAATTTTAGATCTCGACATCTCAACCCCGTCCTCGCCGTGCAATCGCCTGCAAAATCGCCACCAACACACTAAACCCAATTCCCACCAGTAAACTCCACCAAAACGCCGGGGCCGTGACGATA
>SIHH01000163.1:0-3651 GCA_004299065.1 Phormidium sp. SL48-SHIP
GACTCCCAAAACCCATTCTATTCGGACTCTGTGGAGGATTCGGCTGTCTCGCCGCCGCCGGACTTTTAGGAGAACCCTGGCTCGAAGCTACCCGAAAAGATATCCGTCCAGAACATCGTCCGCAAGCCTTAGTCTTGCTAATAGACACCTCAGCAAGCATGAGTGGTGGAAGACTTGAAGAGGTTCAAGCCGCCGCGCAAAACCTGATCCGCCGCATTGACCTAGACCATCAGGACTTAGCCATCATTAACTTTGCCAGTCAAGCTCAACTTGTGGCCGAGTTTAACAGCCAAGACGAACAGATGCTAGAGGCGATCGCCAACCTCCGAGCCTCAGGAGGAACCCACTTTATCGCCGCCTTCAACCTAGGAGAATCCCTCCTCCAACAGAGCGACCTTCCCCCCAACCTGCTGTTATTCACCGATGGCGTTCCCAACCATCCTCAAGGAGCCGCCCGTCGAGCCGAAAGCTTGCGTAACCAGGATATTAACCTGTTCGCGATCGCCACCGGAAATGCCAATATTTCCTACTTAGAAGAAATTACCGGCGATCGCGATCGCATCTTCTACGCCGACTCCGGAAACATCGAAAACGCCTTCATCGCCGCCGAACAACTCATCTACCAACAACAACTCGTCGAATCCGAACTCAGCGGCGACTACGGCCTACTCTTTGGCCTGCTGCGTATCGGAGTTTGGACCGGATTTCTGGCCCTCGGAACCGCCCTCGCCCTGATTATGGGACAAAACGCCAACCTCCGTCGTCGTCTCCTCTCCCCACTCGAAGCCCTCTATGGCGGCGGTGGAGGCTTTCTCGCCGGTTTAACCGCCGGTGCGCTCGGTCAACTCGCCTTTCTCCCCAGCAGCAGCGTTCCTCACCTGTCCTGGCTGGCTCGACTATCCGGCTGGACCGTTCTCGGAATCCTCGTTGGCGGTGGAATGTCCGGCTTTGTTCCCAATCTTCCCTGGCGTAACGCCCTCCTAGCCGGACTCCTCGGCGGACTCTTAGGCGCCGGAGGATTTCTGCTGTTGGATGTCCTCGTCAGCGTAATTCTCGCTCGTCTCGTTGGAGCCTGGATTCTGGGCTTTTGTATCGGCTTAGCCATCGCCCTCACAGAAACCCTACTCCGCCAAGCCACGATTTCTATCCAATGGACTCCCAACGAATCCACCACCTTAACCTTAGGCCAAGAGCCGATTTACCTCGGAAGTTCCCGCCAAGCCCATATCTACCTTCCCAAAGATAAAGGATTTCCCCCACAATTCGCCTCAGTCTTTCTCGAAAATGACCAGATTATCTTAGAATTCCATCCCTCCATTCAAGAACAAGAAAAATATAAAACCATGAAGAATCTCAAACAAGTTCTCGCCGATGGGTCTCGCCGAAAATTTGATGATATACTTTTAGAAGTCCACCATAAATAACCCAATAAGTTGCACTATAACACCATAATATCTTGATGCGTTGCTAACAGCATGGTTCTCTATCGTCTCACCCTAAAAAATAGCAATACCCCAGATCTCCCCGACGTCATCCATGAACTCGACCTGTCCCCCAGCCAAGAGGATAATCCCGAAGCTCTCTTCAAAGGAAACGCGCGGGAAGAGTTGCGACAAATCCTCCAAGAACAGACCGCCGCCTCCATCACAAACGCCAGCCTGCAAAAAATCATTGATCGTTGGCTTGACGACATCCGAGAAGGCTATCGTCTCACCCCCCTAACCCTGACCCTCGCCCCCCTCGAATTTGACAACCTAAAAAACCTCAAAGACCAGGGAAACCCAACCCCTCCCCCCTTCGTTCCCCCCGACTTCTCAGAAATCAGCCCTCAAGGGGGAGCCTTACCGCCCCTAAACTTCAACTAACCTTAGCCGCATCTCACCCCAGCCATGCTCAACGTCACCCTCACCCCCCATCTGGAATTTCTCAGCGCCGACAAAGCCGGACAGAAACTCTTTGTCATGGTCAAACTGCGCCCCAGCTCCGACATCTCCGCCAGTCGTCCCACCACCAGCTTCAGCTTCGTCATCGACACCAGTGGCTCAATGTATGACAGCAGCGAACTGGGGAAAGCCAAAATCGATGTGGTCATCGAAGCCTTAGAACAACTCATCAGTTCCAGCCAGTCCGACGCCCGCGATCGCATCGCCCTCGTTCAGTTTGACGACTCCGCCTCCATCCTGCTTCCCCTCACCCCCGCCACCGATCGCGATCGCCTAGACAACGCCATCAGCCAACTGCGAGACTTCAGCGGTGGAACCTGCATGGCCCTCGGGATGGAACAAGCCCTAAGCCTCCTACAAAATAGCGACCTCACCAGTCGCCGCACCCTAATCTTCACCGACGGACAAACCTTTGACGAAAGCGATTGTCGAGAATTAGCCGTCAAATTCGCCCAATCCGGAATCCCCATCACCGCCCTAGGCGTAGGAGACTACAACGAAGACCTACTCATCCATCTGAGCGATCGCACCGGCGGACAACTCTTCAACGTCATCGAAGGACAAAGCCAAGGAGGAACCGACATCTCCATCGCCGACCTTCCCAACACCATCTTTCAACAACTCCAAGACGTTCAAACCGAAGTCGTCAACAACCTCAAACTGAACCTAAAAACCGTCCAAGGCGTAGACCTACAACGCATCAGCCGCGTCTATCCCGATCGCGCCGACATTCCCCTCGACCAACAACCCTACTTCATCGGAAGCGCCCAAGCCCACGACGACACCGTATTTCTCCTCGAATTTGACATCGACAGTCGCGCCGGTTCCCGAGTCCGCATCGCCCAACTCGGACTCACCTACGACATTCCCGGCCAACAACGACGAGGAGAACTCCCCCCCCAAAACCTCATCGTGCAATTCGTCCCCGGACAAACAGGAATGGCGCAACCCAACCCCGAAGTTATGGGCTACCTACAACAATGCAACATCGGTCAACTGGTCGATCGCGCCGCCACCATCGCCGACCAAAACCCCGACCAAGCCGCACAACTCCTAGAAACCGCCAAACGAGTCACCGTCAAAATCGGCAACGATGCCATGGTCCAATCCCTCAACCTCAGTATCGATGAAGTTCGCAAAACCCGCAAACTCTCCGCCGGAACCCGTAAAACCGTCAAAATGGGGGCCAAAGGAAAAACCGTCAAAATGACCAGCGATGACCTCAACAACGGACTCTCCCAAGACCAAATCCGGGAGATAAGCGGAACCTAACCCCATCCCCCACAAATCCAAACACAGAATACAGATCCAAACAGATCCAAATACAGATCCAAACACAGATTAGGAGACCCAACCATGTCCATTACCTGTCCCACCTGCGGCTACGATCGCAACCCCGACAACGCCGAATTTTGCGACGCTTGTGGCGCCGAACTAACCACAGCCATCAGCGCCCCCGCCCAAAGCGCCCCCAGCACCCCCGCGCCCAACAGTCCCCAAGCCGACAGCCCAGACCCCGTCCCCGACATCATCCCCATCGTCCCTCCCGCGCCTCCAGCCGCCGACAGTCCCCCCCAAGCCGACAGCCCAGAACCCGTCTTCACCCCACCCCCAGCCCCCAGCAACACACCCCCCACACCCGTCAACCCCGTCAGTGAGAGTTCCTCCCCAGCCACCAGTCCAGCCACCAGTCCAGTCACCAGTCCAG
>SIHH01000163.1:3751-8977 GCA_004299065.1 Phormidium sp. SL48-SHIP
CACCAGTCCAGTCACCAGTCCAGCCGTACCATCGCCGGATATGTGTCTCATCGCCAAACAAACCAACGCTCCCCAAACAGAATTTCCCCTCAATCAAGTCGCCCTCGTGGGTATTTTTGACACCGACAGCGGTCCCGTGGATATCGACCTAGAAAGCTTTATCGGTGGAGAAACCGTTTCCCGTCATCACGCCGAAATTTATCCAGAAGGGGGAATCTGGATGGTTAAAGACCTCGGTTCCACCAATGGCGTGTTCATCAAACCCCAGGGAGAACGTCGCTTTACCGCCAGAATTACAGTTCCCACCCCTCTCAATCCCGGAGATGAAGTCGCATTTGGGAAAGTTCAGTTTTTCGTCAAAGCCGCTTAATCTCCCCATCCCCCATTCCCCCTCCGACTCACCATCCGACTCACCATCCGACTCACCATCCGACTCACCCTAGGACAACGCCATCGTGACTTCAGATGTAATTACCGAAAACACTCGCCTAACCCTCTCTCCCTTCTCCCTCACCGTTCTGGCGAATTTGGGCCAACGGGGTCAAATTCGCTATTTCAAAGTCCAAGTGGAGGATGAAAGCACCGACGAGACTCGGGAAGGATTGTTACGGATTGGGTCTGCTCAAGGATTACTTCAGCAAGAGTTACAACTGCGCGACATCCTAGGAGAGTATGGACTCATTGCGCCACTACTGGCTCAGAGTCAAATTTCTGACTTGTCCGAAATTCTGGAGTTGTCCCAGCCTGAGGGGGATATGGATGTGATTCAGGAGAATGGGGAAGACTTGTTATCTTTAGCCGAACCTGAAGCGGGAGAACCTGAATCGGCCAAGATTGCAGATGACGTGTTCTCAGCCGAACCTGAATTAGAAGAACCTGAATCTAAAAAACCTGAATTAGAAGAACCTGAATCCAAAGAACCTGAATCAGCCAATTCTGAGAAAGAACCTGAATCCAAAGAACCCGAGGAAGAGTCAGAGTATTTAGAGGAAGAATATTATCCCGAAGAGCCATTACCGGGAGATGACGGCGATCGCCTCCTCCTCCTAACCGCCTTTCCTGAACCGGAAAAGACCCTAACTCACTGGTTAGAGCATTCTCCGAGCCTCCCAGAGATTCTGACGGCGATCGCCCAAATCTGTCAACTCTTCTGGTATCTCCATAAACAGCAGTGGTGTATGGTAGACCTCGATCCCGACTGGCTAGAAATGGGTCAACCCTTGCGCTGTTTTGACCTCACCGGCGCTTATCCAGAGAAAACTCCCCTCACCTCAGGACTCTTGGGAACCTACTCCGCACCGGAACTCGCCGCCAAACCAATTCCCAGCGAAGCCAGCAGCACCTATACCGTTGGGGCCTTACTCTATCATGCCCTCCAGGGAGAAGCCGCCGACGGCGATCGCCCCTTAGATCCCAAACCCTGTTCCATCCCCTATCTCTCCCAACTCCTCTCCCTGTCGCTCACTCCCGTCAGCGACGATCGCTTTTCCCTAGGACAATTCCGCAGTCTGCTCATTGAAACCCGCAATCGTTTCAACCAGCAGCGTCTCCATTGGGAAATCGCCAGCCAATCCACCGTAGGCTTATCTGAGCGACGCTTACATAACGAAGACAGTTACGGAATCGCCCAACTGGACGCAGGAACTCCAAACGGACAGCAACTGTTAGCCGTCTTAGCCGATGGAATGGGAGGAATGGCCCAAGGAGAAGTGGCCAGTCAACTGGCCATCCAAACCGTGTTTCAGGAATGGCGATCGCAATCCCACCCCTTCAGCGACGACCCCACCCCAGAACTAGCCGCCATCGTCGAGAAAGCCAACCAAGCCATTTCCCAAGCCATTCATAACGGAGGGACCACCCTCAGCCTTCTATTAGCGCAAGGACAACAACTCTCCATCGCTCATGTCGGAGACAGTCGCATCTATCTTCTGCGAGATCACGAGATTCAGCAACTCAGCGAAGATCATTCCCTGGTTGCGCTTCTCGTCGCCAGTGGAGAAATCAGCCGCGAAGAAAGTTATGACCACCCCGATCGCAATGTCCTCACCAAATCCCTGGGTTCCCAAGCCAAGCTATCTCGCGGCTATGTACAAACCCGGTCTGACATCCGCCTCCAAGACGGAGATATTCTGCTGTTATGTTCCGATGGTGTTTGGGACTTAATTCCCGACCGTGAACTCCAAGAGCTATTTACCCCCAGTATCCCCCTGGACACCGCCGTTCAAACCGTCCTGGAAACAGTCCTCCAGCGGGGGGCGATCGATAACGCCACCCTCATCGCCTTACGTTGTCGCCTGCACCCCTTCGAGTATTCCCCTTCCCACACCTAAACCCATGAGCCAAATCTGTCCCTCCTGCTTACATGACAATGACCCTCAAGAAGCCAACTGTGTCGTCTGCGGAACCCCTCTAACTCCCCCCAGTTCCCAACCCGCAGCCACCCTTCCATCAGGGTCTGTTCCTCCCCTCCATCCGTCTCCTAATTCCTCCAGCCACTACCAATTACATCTTCAAGTGGGAGCGGTTCTCAAGCGGGGAGATTATAAAATCGAAAAATTCTTAGGTCAAGGTGGATTTGGGATTACCTACAAAGCAGTTTACTGCCCAAACTCCGCTAAAGTCGCAATTAAAGAACTCTGGCCAGAATCAGGATACAGACAAGACCCCGTCGTTATTTGGCCACCCTCGATTACCCCCACCGCTCGCAAAGAGCAGATTAATGAATTCAAAAAAGAATCGCTCAATTTGCGACGATGTAACTCCAATCATATCGCTAAAGTCTATGATTGTTTTGAGGAAAATGACACTGTTTATATGGTGATGGAATTTATAGACGGTCGTGATTTATCGGCAATTCTAAAAAACCAACCCAGGCTCTCCGAAGACAAAATACTCCACTATAGCGAGCAAATCCTAAATGCCTTAGAAAACGTCCATGACATCGGCTTACTACATCGAGATATTAAGCCAGAGAACATTATGATTGATGGCCAAGACCGAGCCGTTCTCATTGACTTTGGAACCGCTCGGGAATTTATAGCCGGAAAAACTGGAGATATGACGGTTTTTCTCTCTCCAGGGTATGCCCCCTTTGAACAGTATTCCCCAAGAGGAAAACGGGTTCCCGCCACCGATATTTACGCCCTATCCGCCTCCCTGTATGAACTCAGTACCGGGGAATTACCGGCTGCTTCAAGCGATCGCGCCACAGCCGTCCATGAAGGAAAACCCGACCCCCTCATCCCTCCTCGACAACTGAATCCCAACCTTAGCCCCTACCTAGAACGAGTCATTTTAACAGGAATGCGCCTTCGAGTTGAAGAGCGAATTCAATCAGCTCAAGACTTTAGAAAAGCCTTACAAGGACAATTTGTTTCTCCCCTCCATCAAACCGCTAAAAATTATTTAATTCAAGGAAATCTCAATCAAGCGATTCAAGTTTACCAAACCTGTTTAGAGCGAGAACCCGACAACGGAGAAGCGGCGGTTGAGTTCGCCTTAATCCTCGTCCACCTCAACCACGACGATGGAACCAGCGCCCTCAACATCGCCCGTCAAGCCCAACAGCTCCAACCCCAGGATGGACGCAGTTATGGCGTGTGCGGCTTAGTCTATTGTCGCCGTCAACAGTGGAACGATGCTGTTGCTGCGTTGCAACAGGGAGTTCGTCTGAGTTCCAAAGAAGCCTGGATGCACGCCAATCTCGCCTGGGCCTTGGGGAAACAGGGAGATTGGCCAGCCGCTGAAACCTCCATCCAACAAGCCCTACAGCTTAATCCAGACTGTACCTTCTCCTTGGGAGTTAAAGCCTGGATTAATTTTCATCAGCGTCAGTGGAAAGCCGTCGTGCGGGCGGGAAGTCAGGGAATGTTTAAATCGCAACAGACGCCTAAAGAGGAGGAAATTCGCTTAAAATCCTGGGTGTATCCCCTAGTGATTTCCGCCTTAGAACGAGCCACCGGGAAGACTGGGGGGGATGCCCAACGTCGCCTCCAAGCCTTTCTCCGGGACGTTCCTCAGCATCCCCTGGCGTTGGGATTGCAGGCTTGGTATCAGTATCAACATGGGAATCTAGCCACCTGTCGTCAAAGTCTGGATTTAGCTCGTCAAGCCCAAAATTGCCCGGAATGGGTTGACAAAAACAGTCTTTTGGTGTATGAGCATTTAAATGACTTGACCACCGCCATTCAACGCTATCAAACCTATCGGCAACAGCATCCCGATTCAGCCTGGGCTAATTATCGCCTAGGAACTCTTCTGGCTCAACGAGGAGATTATCAGCAGGCTAAAACCTATTTAGAAGCCGCCGTCAAAGAGTCGCCCAACCTAGCCGCCGCCCAGCATAACTTGGGCTGGGTGTTATTGAATCTACGTAATTCCGAGGGGAATGTAGCCGCGCCTCAGGCCCTGCTGAGTGCTTATCGTCAGGCGGCGATCGCCTATGAACAGCAAGGCGATCGCCAAAAAGCCCAACAGGTGCGATCGGCGTTTCAGGCTCTCAACATTAACCTTTAACCCAAAAATGGGGCTGATGTTCTTGCCTGTACTAGAGGGTATTTTTGTCAATATCCTCTAGGCGATCGCCATACTCCCTTGACGCTGGTTGGGCGGGTGAAATGCCAAAACAATCAAGTCAGGGGAGATTCCCAACCTCAGGAGATCCTCAATCACCCCCTCTTCTGTCCAATCTTCCTCAATTAAGATCCGTCCCGCCTTAATTCGAAGGTGAATCTGTACAGTTTTTACCCGCCGCGAATGTTCCCAACCCATCAGCAATAGCAAATAGTTATCGCTATCTTCATCGAGGACAGGAACCGTCTCCAGGGTGGAATCAGCTTGCAAGTTGAGCTGATGATAATCCGAGATCACTTGCCGAACCGCCGCTCGCAACTCAATCATAGATTGGGATTGTCTATCCATGTTACAACCACCTCCTCAATGGGATCGAAGACTAATAGTTTAATCTGATTACGTCGGATAATGGTATCCGCTAAATACCGCTGAAAGCCTTGGCTATAGGTGTCTAACGGAACCGCCAGATATAGCGTGAACTCTGAATCTGTTTCCTCCAAGATGTCCCGATAAATTACATATTGACCCACAGCCCGTTCTAATTCAAAGAAAAAAGACTTTCCTAGAAAACTCTTGACTTCTACGAGGATTCTCTCATCGTCCCGTTCTAAGGCTAGAGGTTGCTCGGCTGCTAGATCCACATAAAGGCGATCG
>SIHH01000164.1 GCA_004299065.1 Phormidium sp. SL48-SHIP
TCCTGGGAGGGGCTAGGGGTGGGTTCGCCTCCTGGGAGGGGCTAGGGGTGGGTTCGCCTCCTGGGAGGGGCTAGGGGTGGGTTCCCCTACAATTTTGTATCAAATGCAACAAATCACACCGTATATCCTGAAGACTAGAAAAATAGAAATTTCAGGCTAATTGAAGACCCTAGAAACTCCCCAAAAAATAAACGCAAAACATTAACCATTGCGGCGGTAAACCACAAAAAAATAGCGTTTTATTGTTCATTCTCCCATTCATTCTCCCGTACAGAATTTCAGGTCTGATCCATTCATACCATTTTTCGATATTGTCGGGGCATTGTCGGGGCAAAAAAAATTTCGCCCCGACTGGCTAGACATCCAACACCGAGGAGAGCGAACAGCCGTATTGGGAAGGGTTACCAGTGAGTTCCCCTACAGACATCTATGGCACGAATGAATAAAAAATGGTAGAGATTCCAGGGACTGAACGAACAGGACTGAAACTGTCATAGCCGCAACCCGAACTTCTGAGAAACTTGCCAGAATTAGGGTAAGACTCCTTGAAAAGAGAACTAAGGACATCCTCTCTCATCGGCGGGTGAGTCTAAAGTGATGTCCAAGTTTAACGTTATGGAGTTTTCCCAATGAGAACCACTGTTCAAGTCATCCCTTGTGACTCTAGATCTTTGCGTGAGCGTCAGACCGCGATCGTGATCAGCCTAACCCTGGGGATTTTGTCCTTACTCACTCCCCTATTCACTCAACTGAGACTGTCAGCCGAACCTCATCATTCCCCAGAATCAACCTTACTGGCGGGACGAGGGGAAGAGTCCGATAAATGTGTTTGGCTAGGAATTTGTGACTAAGGCCAGCTTAGAGTTTTCTTCCCCAGCGTTGTGTTAGCCGAACTCGGTGAACCATTCATCTCAATCCTGAACTGGGTTGCAAATTGGGTGCATCTCCACAACCCCAACCCCAACCCCAACCCAACCCGCCATTATGATTGCATCTTTGGACCTGGCGACGGTCTATCGAGCCTGTAATCCGAGTCAAACCCTCGATATTACCCGTCCCCAAGACCGTCGTTACTATGTTGACCTATCAAAAGCCCGAGGAGGAGATCTCCTTGGGGAACTCGATGCAACAATTCGTTTGTTTTGTCCCCAAGAACCCACCTGTCAATTACTCGCGGGCCATATTGGCTGTGGAAAATCGACCGAATTGCGACGACTCCAGGCCCGTTTACAGAATAATGGCTTTGCAGTGGTCTATTTTGAATCCTCTCAGGATTTGGATATGGCGGATTTAGACGTGGGAGATATACTCTTGGCGATCGCCCGTCAAGTCTATGATAGTTTTGGTCAGAGTCTAACCATCGAACCCGCCGGTCAACTCTTTTCCCTAATCAAAACAGCCAATAGTCTTGTCGCCACCGATATTCCGACCCTAGACCGATCTCCTCATCGCGATGGCTTCGGTCGTCAACTGCAACAACTCAGCGCACGAACCCACGGGCGACCCGATTTGCGATCGCAACTACGACAATACCTCGAACCTCGTATTCAAACCTTTCTCGATGCCTTTAACAACGAACTCATCAATCCAGTCGTGCAGCAATTACGAGAGCAAAACAAAGCCGGTTTAGTCATTTTAGTTGACAATCTCGATCGCCTAGAAACCAACCAAAAACCCTGGGGGCGACCCCAACCCGAATACCTGTTTGTCGATCGCGGCGATCGCCTCTGCAAACTCAACTGTCATGTCGTCTAT
The DNA here is from genome assembly GCA_004299065.1 of Phormidium sp. SL48-SHIP. Lineage (GTDB taxonomy): Bacteria > Cyanobacteriota > Cyanobacteriia > Cyanobacteriales > Geitlerinemataceae > Sodalinema. The sequence goes on from SIHH01000164.1 coordinate 1,756, forward strand.
ACCATCCCCTCCAGCCTCCTCTTTTCCCGCGACCTGAGCCGCCTCACCATGAGCCTTGGCCTCGATCCCAAGGTGCTTCCCATGGTCGCCGTTCAACAGCGCCAGGGCAGCCTCTCAAAGCCCGGATTAAGGCATTTGCGGCAACTCATCCTAGCCCGAGCCTTTCCCGACGCTTCACCCCAAGCGCGACAACAGAAGTGCGATCGCCTCTTTGACCATCCCCAAACCCTGAATCGCCTCTGTTATGCCAGTGGCGGACATCCGCGAAATTTGCTACGGTTATTCCACCGTCAAATCGAAAAAGAGCGTCAATTTCCCCTCTCCCAAACCTCCCTCAAATTGACCCTACGGGAGCGACGTGACCAACTTTTACGAAGCATCAGCCACGACGAACGAGACCTCTTAAAATTCGTCGTCAAACATAAAAAAATTAGCGGTGATGCCGACTATCAATCCCTAATTCATAGTCTTCTCATCTTTGAATATCGAGACAATCAAGGGTCTTGGTTTGACGTCAATCCTCTCCTCAAAACAGCGACCTTCCACTAACATCAGGATGACTCCCCATGGACCGACTCCCCGTTTCTCCTACCCACGGCCCCAAACCCCAGACCCAGACCCTCGACGAACTGCGCTTCAGCCTCGAAGCCGCCGAGGGACAATTCAAACTCATGTTTGTCCGTTGCAACTACCAAAGCCTGCGATCGCAACTCCTACAGACCCTACAAGCCACCACCACCCTTGAAATTCAAACCATCGACATCCAAGCCAACGCCTGTAGTCTCTTTCACACCCTCTACCCCTATCGCACCCCTCATCACCCCGCCGTCCTCTCCCTCAACGGCTTAGAGACCGCCAACGACCCCGATCGCCTACTGCGATCGGCCAACCCCGTCCGCGAAGAATTTCGCAAACATTTCCCCTGTCCCCTACTGCTTTGGGTCAACGATCGCCTCCTCAACCAACTCATCCGCCTCGTTCCCGACTTTGAAAGTTGGGGAACCACCTATCACTTTAGCCTCAGCCCCGACCAACTGCGACAACAACTGCGTAACCAAAGCGATCGCCTCGAACAAAAACTCCTACAAGGCGATGGCCCCCTAGCCCAATGGCATCCCAACGCCACCCTCACCCAAGACCGCGATCGCGAAGAACTCCGCAGCGCCCTCGAAGCCCTACAACAGCAACACCAACATCTCAACCCCGACTTAGCCGCCCGCGTCCAAGTCCTCGTAGGACGCAACGCCTACGAACGGCCGCGCATTCCCCTCGACACCGCCCGCCGCCACTTCCGCAACGCCCTTAACTATTGGCAACATCAGCCCCAACATCCCGACTCCCTGCAAAAACAAGCCCTTCTCCATCTCCATCTCGGCTTAGTCGCCCTGCGCGATCACGATAGCCGTCGTCTCGATCACAGTCAGTATCCCGACGGCCAAACCGCCCTCGACACCGCCCGTCAGCATCTGCAAACCGGCGTCGATCTCTTCGACAGTAACCAACAGCACGATGCCGTTGCCAAAATTCTGCCCATCCTCGGCGAAACCCTACATCGCCTCGGTCAGTGGGACCGCCTCAACCAACTGGCCCACCGCGCCATTCCACTCCACAAAACCCATGGCGACCCCCTCTATCTCGCCCTTGACTATGGCTTTTTAGCCAAAATTGCCAGCCTCGAACACCATTGGTATCGCGCCCAAGCCTGGGCCGATCGCGCCCTACAAGCCTTAGCCCAACTCGACATTCAACAACCCTTTCCCCTACCCTTCCAATTTCTCATCAGTCAAACCATTCGCCTACTGCTCGTCAGCGCCCAACAGCAGCTCGATCGCCCCCACAGCGCCCAAGACAACCTAGACATCGCCCTAACAGACCTACCTCGTGCCTTAAAAGACTCCGCCCACCAAATCGACCCCCATTGCTACCTACGACTCCTCGACAGCCTCCGGGATAGCTACCGCCAACATCAACAATATCTGGCCGCCTTTCACATCAAACAGCGGCAACGATCCATTGAACAACAATATGGATTTCGGGCCTTCATCGGCGCCGGCCAACTCAAACCCCAACGGCAACATTTCCCCTATACCCCCACCAACGCCAGCCGCCAGGCGGCCAAACCCGGCCACGTCGCCCCAGAAATCCTGGCCTCACCGCGATGGACCGATATCGAGATCATTCGCGAACGCCTGGCCCGGCCTGAATTTAAACTCATTACCCTCTATGGTCCTTCGGGAGTGGGCAAAACCTCCCTCATCGACGCGGGCCTAGTTCCCGCCCTGCAACAGACCAGCATCGGCATTCGCACCCCCCTGCCGATTGTGGTACGAGTCTATGATGATTGGGGCGCTCGCATTCGGCAACAACTCGACCCATATCTTGACCTCCCCAGTCCCGAGTCTACGGCCAACGACCCCTACGGCGATCTCCTCAAGGCCCTGAAACTCGCCAGCCAGCGCAATCACTTTGTCGTCTTGATCTTTGACCAATTTGAGGAATTTTTCTTCGCCAACACCAAAGCCGATCAGCGTCGGCCCTTCTATGACTTTCTCAAGCGCTGTTTTGATATCTTCTATGTCAAAGTGCTATTGTCCCTGCGAGAAGACTATATTCACTGTCTTTTAGACTGCGATCGCCAACTGGCCATCACCACCCGAGACCACAATCTGCTCGATCAACACCGTCTCTACTACCTCAGTAGCTTCAGCCCCGACGATGCCCGGCATCTAATTGGCCATCTCACCGAAACCCGGCCCCATCTTGACCTAGAACCGGCCCTGATCGATGCGATCGTCGAGGATTTAGCCAACGAATCCGGTGACGTGCGCCCCATCGAACTACAACTGATTGGCGCCCAACTGCAACATAAAAACATCACCCGCCTCAACCAATATCGACAACTCGGCGTTAACCCCAAACAACAACTCGTCGAAGACTTCCTCGAAGATGTCATCCGAGATTGCGGCCAAGAAAACGAAACCGCCGCCCGTCATCTCCTCTATCGTCTCACCGATAAACAGGGGCATCGTCCCATCAAAGCCTATTCAGAACTCGCCCGAGACTTCAACGACAGCAGCGATGCCCTGGATCTGATCTTAGAAATCTTCGTTAAATCCGGGTTAGTCTCCCTATTGCCCGAAGCCCCCGAACCCCGCTTCCAACTGGTTCATGATTACCTGGTGGCGTTTATTCGTCTCTCACGGGAACGGGCTGACGTTCAGGCCCAGGCTGACTTACAAGAGACCAACCTACGGCTGAGTCAGGAAAAAGCCATTCTCAAACAACTGACCCAGGCCCAGGAACAACAACGGCAAACCGATGCCCGTATGAAACGATTTTGGATTGTCGGGGCCGTGGTCTCCTTGCTGGGAGCCGCTGTATTAGGGGTGGTGGCTAACCTGGCTCTCCGCGCCCAAAAAACCGCTGCGATCGCCGAAATTAAAGCCCGCAACGCCGCTGCACGGGCTTATTTGCCTTTGACCCCCCCGGACTCCTTTTCCGCCCTCTTAGAGAGCCTACGAGCGGGGGAGCGCTTCGGAGAACTCAAGCCCTCAGATCCTGACCTGTTACGGGACATTGTCCCCCAACTGCAACAGTCCCTGGAAGTCACCTTTGAACAAAATCGCATTGAGACCCCCAGTAAAGGACTTCTCGACCTCAGTTTTAGTCCAGATGGCAGTTTTTTGGTCACGGTGGGGTTAGAAAATACCCTCGATTTCTGGAGTAGTGATGGGACCCTACAACAGCGGCTTGCGGCCCATGACAAGGCCGTCACCAGTTTAAGCATCAGTGCCGATGGACAACGGATTTTGACCGGCAGCGATGATAAAACCGCTAAACTTTGGAGTCATCAGGGACAGTTGTTGCAAGTTCTCGATAATGGTGAATCTACCGTCACCAGCGTGCAAATTTCCCCCGATGGCCAGACCTTGGCCATCGCCGATGCTGAGGGTCAAGTGAAACTCTGGACGGGAGAGGAGGACCCCGAACAGGTCATCGCCGCCCATCGCAACTGGGTTTTGGGCCTGAGTTTCCACCCCGACGGGGAACGCTTCGCCAGTGCCAGCCGAGATGGTACCGTTAAACTCTGGAATCGGGCCAATGGAACCCTCGCCCAAACCTTGACGCCTCACGAGAGTGGCGTGACGAGTTTGGCCTTTAGTCCCGATGGAAGCCAATTGGCCACCAGTGATGCAGATGGCAATGTTTGGCTACGACGAGGTACAACCTATCAAGAGATTGAACGGCTACCCTCGGTTAGTGATAGTCGTATTCTGGATCTGCGGTTTAGTCCTGACGGTCGCTTTATGGCGACGACCACCGCCGAGGGAACGGTCTATGTCTGGACCGCTGAGGGTCAGTTACGGCAAGAGTTACGGGGTCATCGTGATGCGGTGTGGGGAGCCAGTTTTAGCCCCGACGGAACTCGACTGGCCACGGCCAGTTCTGATACCAGTATTCGCGTTTGGCAACTTCAGCGGGATGTGGAGACGGTGTTGGAAGCGAAGCAGGGAGAGGTTTGGGCGGTGGGTTTTTCCCCCGATGGAACCCTATTGGCTTCGGCCCATGAAGGGGGAACGGTGCAACTATGGACCCTTGATGGTCAACGACAGGGGACTCTGGAGGGCCATGAGGATACGGTTCTCAATGTCAGTTTTAGTCCTAATGGTCGCTTTTTGGTCTCGACGGGGGCCGATGATACCGTACGGTTATGGCAAGTGGGCCAAGAGGAGGCGCTGCGGGTTTGGTCTCCGGGCCAGGGGGTTCGCACGGCTAGTTTTAGTCCCGATAGTCGTCAGTTACTGACGGCGGGGGATGATGGTACTGTTGTGATCACTCGGGTGGCTGATGGGGTACGACAACGGACGATTCAGGCCCATGAGGAGGCGGTGAATAGTGTGGCTTGGTATCCTGATGGGACTGGGTTTGTTTCGGCCAGTCGCGATCGCACCCTACGGCGCTGGAGTCGGGATGGAACTCGTCAGGCTACGTTTGAAAGTGGTTCGGGTTCGACGGGTTCGGTGAATTGGGTTAGTGTCAGTCCTGGGGGGGATTTGATTGCCTCGGCTAGTTCCGATAATCGGGTACGTCTGTGGACGTTTGAGGGGGAGTTGTTGCAGGTGATGCAAGGTCATACGGGCCGGGTCAATTGGGTGAGTTTTAGCCCTGAGGGAATGCCGCTACAATTGGTGTCGGGGAGTGATGACCGCACGGTTCGTCTTTGGCAGTTAGATGGAACGAATACAGAGATCTTTGAAGGTCATGGGGACAGTGTTTTGAGTGTGGGGTTTCATCCTCGGCAAGAGTTGTTAGCCTCAGCCAGCAAGGATGGTACGGTGCGGCTGTGGCTGTTGCCGAGTTGGGGGAATTTGCAGACGTTGTTGACCCGAGGCTGTGCTTGGGTCGAAGACTATCTCAAGAGTTCTGAACCCCTAGAGGCGGGAGAGGGACTATCATGTCAACGCCGTTGAGGGTCTTAATGGTCTGAAATCGAGGCACAATTGAGATCTCAGTTGACTCCAATATGGGAATCAAAGATTGGAGTTGGGGGATTATTGCAACTACCCTAAAAGGGAACTTGGCTCGATCCCTCGACTGGGTTACATCAAGGTGTTTGCCTCGCAAATTTATGAATCCATTGAGACTGCGACGAGATCTTCAGGGTGTATTGACATTTTTAAAAACCTGTGCTAAATACCGGACACCCAGGATGCCCGAGTATGAGATTTGGCGCGATCGCTTTGTTCGCCATCGTCTCAGTTTAGGAGTCTGGCTGGTGGGATTGGCTTACTCCTCGTTTCTGGTTTTGGAACTGTGGAGTTTATATTTTGATCCCGATTCCTTTGATCCGATGTGGCTGACGACGCAACTCACCACATTGGCGGCGATGATAGCCTGTGGGTTGCTGGTGCGATCGCCCTGGGGACAGGGACACAGTGGACTGGTCTTTTTGTTGTTCTCGGGGACGATTAGTTTGATTCCTCTGATTCAACGGGCCTTGGCGGGACTGTTGGAACCGTCTCTGCTGGTCTGGCCGGCGATTTTTTTGGGACAGGCCACGTTGATTCCCGTTCGTTGGCGGCTGCATGTTCTGGCCCAACTGATGGCCCTGGGAACCTATGTAATTTTAGATTTCGGACTCGACATTCCCTCCTCGATTCCTCTGCCCAATTTAACGCCGCTACGATTATGGTTTTATTTGGGTTGGACTTGCATTATTTGTAATGTTTCGGTCTATCTGTATGAACAGTTACGGCGATCGGAGTTTACGGCCCGCCGCCAGTTGGAGATCGCGTATCACCGCATCGCCGAGGAACAGGAGCGATCGGAGAAGCTATTACTGAATATTCTGCCCCATACCATCGCCAAACGACTGAAGGAACAGACCGAATATGTGGCGATCGCCGATAGTTTTAGTCACGCTGGGGTCTTATTCGCCGATATTGTCGGTTTTACCGCCCTATCAACCCGCATTTCTCCGCCGGAGTTGGTGCAACTCCTAAATGAGATCTTCTCTGAGTTCGATCGCCTCGCAGAACTTCATGGACTCGAAAAAATCAAAACCATCGGCGATGCCTATATGGTGGTGTCTGGCTTACCTGAGACGCGGGATGACTTTGCTGAGGCGATCGCCGATATGGCCCTAGATATGCGAGATGCTCTCGCCAACTTCAATCAGCAACATCATCTCCAAGACTATCCCAACTTCTCAATGCGCGTCGGGATTGCGATCGGGCCAGTCGTGGCCGGGGTGATTGGCCTGAAAAAGTTTATCTACGACCTCTGGGGGGACACCGTTAACCTGGCCAGTCGTATGGAATCCCACGGATTACCGAACGCCATCCAAGTCACTCAGGAAACCTATAACGTCCTACAAGACCAGTATCACCTCACCTATCGCGGCGAAATCGAGATTAAGGGCAAAGGCAAAACCCCCACCTATCTCCTCCTCGAAAAATCCCCAAAACCCTTATCGAGTCAAACGTCCAGTCGCCCTTCTTCTCCCAAAAATATCTGAAATTTGCCAAAAAAAAACGCCCAAGACCGAAATCTGGGCGTTGCCATCAGGGTGCATCTACTAAACACACTATAGCGGTGAGGGGTCTGACCCCGCAACCCTATTAACAAAACTTTACATTTCGAGCCACAAAAAAGGGCAAAAGGCG
>SIHH01000523.1 GCA_004299065.1 Phormidium sp. SL48-SHIP
ACTACGACGAAACCGCGTCGGGTATGTTCTTTTACGGCTTCAGATATTATGATCCGGTTACTGGTAGGTGGCCATCGAGAGATCCGATTGAAGAATGGGGAGGCTTGAATCTTTACGGGATGGTTGGGAATAACCCAATTGGTTTCATTGATTACCTAGGACTGAGGTCGTGCGATGAGATTCAAAATCATCGGGATATCGTTTATAATGTTCTCAATAGTATTGCGAATCAATTTGCTCAAGGTGGACTCTGTGCGGGTTCAGAAGCATCACAGAATTGGGCAGCAACTGCAGAGAATGCGAATGCGGCTGTAGGAGTTGGCGTCACTTTAGCAGCACTTGGTGGTATTGCTGAAGGGACTACTGAACGTTATGGTGCGCAAGTTTACAGAGGATCATCTCAAGCACTCTCAAACTCGCTTTCTACTGTCGGAAGAGTCACTGGTGGGATAGGAATTGCTGTTGACGGTTATCAAGCAGTAGGTGCTTTTTCGAGTGGTGATATCGGTGGGGGTATTTCAAATTCCGCGAGTGCTGGCCTTGGTGGCGTTGGACTTGCGATTGCAAGCAGTAATCCTGCAACCGCTCTGGCTGCTGCGGGAGGTGCACTTGCCATTGGGGTAGCAGAACAAGCAGCGTTATCCTATATTAATCGTCAAGATCGAGCTTCGGTAGAATCCTATTGTAATCAAAGAAATCAAACTTTCCAGGATGGCTTGGATAAGTTAAATGAGCTTAGCCAAGAGGCTAATGACGGTTGTTGTAACTAATGAAATCGAAGCAACTTATCGTAGTCTTTTGGGCTCACGTTTTATTTGCGTTAGGATGTGTGGGTTTCTGGATTTTTCTATTTTACCGTTTTGGTGGGAATCTTTTCGATGATATATGGTTACTTGTTGTCGGAATGATTATTGGTCTATTGGCGTTTGTGGATTTGCTCGTTTATCGGATTGTCAAGAGGAGAGAGGAGACTGAAAAGGGGTCGGCCCAATGATTCATGATTTTAGCCGCTCAACGTATCCAACCAGCAACTCCGCAACGCCCCGCCCGGTAATCCCCGGCCGCAATTTCCAATCGACCGCCCCCGACCACCCCGCCGCCGCGCGAACCCGTTTTGCAGCATGTGGCCGGT
>SIHH01000524.1 GCA_004299065.1 Phormidium sp. SL48-SHIP
ATTCCCCCGGATCTGCGTCAACAGATTGAGGGCTTGTCAGAGGGCGAAATCGATGAGCTTTTAGAAGCTTCCCTGACGAGGTTCAGCCGTTTAGAGGACTTGCGGACTTGGTTAAATCAACTCAACCGCTAATTCCTTGCCGAAAGGGGGTCACAACAGGCCACAATAGATGACGTTGATTTGTAACCCCCGTAGCGATGAACTTTCAAAACCTGATCCTGACCCTACACCAGTTTTGGAGCGATCGCGGCTGTGCGATCGCCCAACCCTACGACACGGAAAAGGGGGCCGGAACCATGAACCCTCATACCTTCCTCCGGGCGATCGGTCCCGAACCCTGGGCGGTGGGCTATGTCGAACCCTGTCGCCGCCCCACGGACGGCCGCTATGGGGAAAATCCCAACCGCTATCAACATTATTATCAGTACCAAGTCCTCATCAAACCCTCCCCAGACAATATCCAAGACCTCTACCTAGATTCCCTGCGGGCCTTAGGGATTCGCCCCGAAGACCGGGATATCCGCTTCGTGGAAGATAACTGGGAGTCTCCGACGCTGGGGGCCTGGGGCGTGGGTTGGGAAGTCTGGTTAGATGGGATGGAAATTACCCAATTTACCTATTTCCAACAATGTGGCGGCATTGACTGCAAACCCGTTGCGATTGAGATTACCTATGGCTTAGAACGTCTGGCGATGTATCTGCAAGAAGTCGAGGCCTTCACCGAGATTCAATGGGCGGACAACCTTAGTTATGGGGATGTTCATCTACAAGGGGAGATTGAACAATGTACCTATAACTTTGAAGCCTCCAACCCGGAGATGTTGTTTACCCTGTTTGGGTTATACGAACAGGAAGCCGAACAACTGACGCAGCGAGGGTTAGTGGCCCCCAGTCTCGATTATGTCCTCAAATGCTCTCATACCTTCAATCTCCTGGATGCCCGAGGGGTGATTTCGGTGACGGAACGGACTCGTTATATTGGTCGGATTCGTAATTTAGCCCGCCGGGTGGCTCATTTGTATCTCAAGCAACGGGAGGAGTTGGGCTTTCCTCTGGCTAAGGAAGTGCTGGCTAAGTCGGCGTAAGAGAACGGGGTTGAGGTTGGGGTTGGGGGGCGATCGCTCCTCA
>SIHH01000165.1 GCA_004299065.1 Phormidium sp. SL48-SHIP
TATTGACTCCGTTGAGCGGCCATGAGCCAATAGCCTAAACTGGAACGATAGTGATTGAACACCTGACGCATTCCCAAGATGCGATCGCGTAACTCGGGATGTCGCACCAGATTCGCCGCAAACTTCATCGTCCCCAGTACCCCTTCATCTTGGATCAGACGAGAGACATCGAGCAAATCCATTGGCCCTGAAGTCTGGTGTTGTATCGTCAATCCCGCCTCCTGAGCCAATTTTTGCCAATCTTCAACCGTCAGAGGTTGAGCGTTGACGCGCAAGCTACTCGCCAGAGACTGGGAGACTTCTCGGGTGGTCGTTTTCATCTCATGGGAGAGAAAGACACCACCGGGTTTGAGGCGATCGCGAATCAAGTGAAACAGTTTCACCTTACCAGCCGCCCCTTGCATCGTCACGATCGCTTCGGCTAGGACAAAATCGAACTGTTCGGGAATCTCATCGAGATTGAAAATGCTGGCCTCGATAAAACCAATGCGATCGCTCAACCCCGCCGCCTCCACCGCCGCCCGCGATCGCTCAACACTCTCAGGGTTTTGTTCGACTCCCACCACCTTAACGTCAAACTGACGCGCCAAGGCGATCGCACTCACCCCAAAACTCGACGCCAGTTCTAACACCGTATCCCCCGGCTGAAAATTCGCCCACGTGAATAACTGTTGGCTGGCAGCCTGACCCCCAGGCCGCAGAACGGTTTTACCCGCCGCCGCCAGAACCTCATGGCCTGGGGCGGTTTTGGGATTGAAGCGTTTGGACGTCATGGCTATTGCTCCTGAGTCATTATCTCCAGTTAAACGCCTGCGCAGCAAAATGACCTTGATATAAGTCAAATCCTTCGATATCCCATCCTCCACCAGCAAATCTGGGCAGCAAATCTGGAAAATTCACAAATTGCCCTTGACATTCAAGTACAATTTTTTTATAATAGAACCATAAATAAAGCTTCACCCCTTAATCAAAGCGCACCAAATTTTTGCTTAAGGTTGGCAAGGCTTCGCGGCCCCGGTGCGGGCCGCGCAAAGCCAAACATCTAAGCAGCGCAATTTTTTTAAGTTACGTTGTTTTAGATTTTCGTACAGAAAGTAGCCACAAAAGCAGCCCCAAAATTCCCCCAAAAATTCTCAATCCAGGCCAGACTCAAGAGCCGCCGCCACCAGAGCCAGAGCCACCGTCGGAGCCGTAACCGCCCGCAAAATCCGTTGTCCCAGAGAAACCCCCTGCCAACCCGAGGCGATCGCAACCTCAACCTCAGCCGTCGTCCAGCCCCCTTCCGGGCCAATCGCGATCGCCATCTCAGCCATCTCGGGACCCCAAGACGCGACATCCTGGCGGACTTGCCTCAACAAATGAGGCCGATCCCCCCGAGCCACACAGAAATACCTCCGAGCCGGGCTAACCGCCGCGATCGCCTCAGCCAGAGACATCGGCCTCTCAACCATCGGAACCCATTGTCGTTCCGACTGTTCCGCCGCCTCCGTCGCAATCCGTTGCCAGCGTTGCAACTTATTCGGACTGGGTTTCAAGAGCGTGCGATCGCTCAACACCGGAATCACCCGAGTCACCCCCAACTCCGTCGTCTGACGAACCACCTCATCAAACCCTTGCCCCTTCGGCAACCCAGCCAACAACGTCAGAGAGATGGGCAATTCCCGATTGAAGTCCAACGCCAGTACCACCCGTCCATAGGGGCCTTCCTCCCCCTCAACCAACTCCGTTTCCCAGCAACTCCCCGAACCATCCATCGCCACAAAGCGATCGCCCCCCTGCAACCGCAACACCCGCATCAAATAATGAAGCTGCTGGCGATTGAGAGTGAGAGTGCGATCGCAAAATTGGCTCGACTCAACCGTAATTCGTTGCACGTTAGATCAATCGTTGAGATGCAATTGAGAACCGCTAATTCGCCACCGGAACCCCCTTCTCAATCTCACTGCTGACCTCATAAAAGCCCGTTTTCGGCGGCGACAAAAACAAATGAGACATCTCCTCTAAAACCGCATCCACCTTAGCATTGCGATTATTGTCCATATCCTCAGGATCATCCCAGAACACCACCGCAATCCCGCGATCCGTCCCCGGTTCCTGTAACAGATACGCCCCCTCAAACCCATCATGATAATTGCGAACCGCCTCATCAAACAGGCGTTTCGCCTCCTCAAAACATCCAGGCTTAAACTCTCCCTGAGCCACATAAGCATACTTGTGGCGTAAAAAATCCATAAAATCACTCATCGTATCAATACCTCTCGAACAGTAGAATCAGGACAACAGTCTTTATTCTCCCCCCGTCGGCAAACAGAGACGGGTAGAGATCACGGAGTCTTTAGATTTCAAGAGTTTCGGACGTTGGCCCGTCCCATCCTTACCCTGACGCTTCAGCGACGCGATCGGCAACCGCAACAGGCGATCGCCATTGAGTTGTAGCACCAACTCCGCCCCCGGAACCGCCCGTACAATCGCCATCAGGCGATCACTGCGATTCGCAAAGCGTAGGCCCTGAGTGCCGATCGCCCCCCGTTCCCCGAGCCGTAACTCCTCAACCGGCAAGCGTTTACAATAACCCCGCTCAGTCACCAACACCAACTCATCAGACGCCTCAACAATACCTAAACCGGCGATCGTTTCCGTCTTCCGTAGCCTTACCGCCTGATAGCCTTGAGCCGTGCGCCCCAACAGCGGCAACTGCTCATCATCCACCGGCATTCGTAACAAGCGGCCCCCACTCGACGCCACGATCGCATCGAGTCCCTCCCGAGCCAGTTCAATCCCATAGAGTCCATCATCTTGCTTGAACTTCAACACCGTTAAGCCCCGAGCCGTAATCTGGCCAATCTCACTCACCGCCAGGCGTTTAATCCGTCCTCCTTGCGTCAAAAACACCACCTGTTGCTGCTCAAAGCGCTCATCGGCCACAAACTGAGCCACGATCGCCTCAGGATCCCCCTGAGCCGCCGGCGGTAACAACCCCACCAAAGGCTGGCCGCGATCGTTGCGGCCACTGAGTTGAGCAATATCACCCACCGCCGCCGAATACAGCTTGCCATCCCGGACAAACATCCACAACGGGCGATCCGTTTGCGTCGCCACCTGTCGTAACGGAAAATCCTCCGTCATATCAACCAATTCCCCCTGAGGCGACACCGGTTCAATGGGGGTGACTCCCTTAAGCGGGAGACGGCGGCCATAACCCCGTTGCGTAATCTCCAAAACCGTCTCTTCCGCTTGGGGCTGGAGATCTAGCGGCAACGAGACACTCAAAGGCTGCGCCTGGGCCTCATCAAACTGCGTCACTTCCGACTTCACCGTTCCATCCGCCGTCACAATGCGAGTGCGTCGCTCATCAGCAAACTTGCGCTTGAGATGACGCAATTCCTTCTTCAGAGATTTAAGCAACTCATGGCGATCGCCCAACAACCCCTGTAACACCTCCCGACGTTGACTCAGTTGAGTCAACTCAGCATTGAGATTGTCTCGTTCCATCCCCGTCAACCGACGCATCGGCATCGCCAAAATCGCATTAGCCTGAGCCTCACTGAAGTCTAACCGCTCCTGAAACTGGACTTTCGCCGTCGTTCCATCAGGCGCGTTGCGCAAAATATCAATCACCGCATCCAGATGATCTAAAGCAGCCAACAACCCAGACAACAGATGTAAGCGACTTTCAATTTTATTGAGTTCATCTTGATACTGACGGGTTAGAGTGTCCTCGCGGAAATCCAGAAAAGCCTGGAGCGTCTCCCGGAGGCTCAACTGGCGGGGTTGATTGTCCACCAGAGACAACATGATCACCCCAAAGGTATTTTGCAGCGCCGTGAGACGATAGATTTGCTTGAGAACCTTTTGGGGACTGGCTTCTCGTTTGAGTTCAATCACCACCCGAATCCCAGAGCGATCGCTCTCATCGCGAATATCCGAGATGCCATCGAGTTTACCCTGATTCACCAAATGAGCTAACTTTTCAATCCAACTGGATTTACTCACCTGGAAGGGAAACTCACTGACAATCAGGGCGGGCCGCTGCGATCGCCGCGTTTTGCCCGTTTGCACCGTCTCAACACTCACCACCCCCCGTACCGTCAGACTACCGCGTCCCTTGAGATACGCATCACGAATCCCCTGAATCCCCACAATCTCGCCGCCCGTTGGAAAATCTGGCCCCGGAATGAGTTCCAAGAGTTTCTCATCTGACAGCGTTGGGCGATCGATCAGAGCAATCAGGCCATCGACGAGTTCCCCGAGATTATGAGGCGGGATGTTCGTCGCCATCCCCACCGCAATCCCAGAACTGCCATTGAGCAAGAGAATCGGCAGTTGAGCCGGCAGAACCACCGGTTCCTGTTGAGAATTATCGAAATTGCCCGTAAAATCGACCGTCGCCGTGCCAATCTCACTCAATAGCGCCTGATTTCCCAGTTCACCCAAGCGGGTTTCGGTATACCGCATCGCCGCCGGTGGATCATTATCAATCGAGCCGAAGTTACCATGGCCCGCCAACAGAGGATAACGACTCGAAAACTCTTGCACCAGGCGCACCAGAGCATCATAGACCGACTGATCGCCGTGGGGGTGATATTTCCCCAACACATCCCCCACCACCCGAGCGCATTTACGATAGGGACGATCCGGCGTCAATCCCAGCTCGTGCATCGCGTAAATAATCCGCCGGTGAACCGGTTTGAGCCCATCTCGCACATCCGGAAGCGCCCGCCCCACGATCACACTCATGGCGTATTCAAGGTAGGACTGCTGCATCTCCTGGTGCAAAGCGGTTGGGACAATTTGTCCGCCGGAGAGGAGGTTTAACTGCTTAGCCATGAAGTTCGTTTCCTTAAGGTCTGACAGTGTTGGTGCAACGGGGTTGGTGCAACGGGGTTGGTGCAACGGGGTTGGTGCAACGGGGTTGGTGCAACGGGAGCGACGTGCCGAATTTCCCAAACGCCGACATTTTTAACATTTAAGCGCAACGACGGCGTGAAGAACAGTGCGTCGACCGATAGGTCGGCCCTCGCAATCCGCTACAATGATGGGGTAAAGGTCAGATTGCGTAGGATAGTGTACCGTGTGTCGGGTTTGTCCTCCTAGTTCCGCTCTCGTCTCCGAATGGGAGTTTAGCCGAGTTCCTTGGCTAGATTTGCTCAGCGTTTCGGAGTACGATCGAGAACAGGTCGAATGTCCACCGTTAGGGTCAAACAAAGTTTAGGTTAAAACAGCAGATGAAGACCGTTCTGATTGTAGAGGACGATTTAGTTAACGCGCGGGTGTTCTCAAAGATTTTGATGAAACGAGGCGGCATGGCCGTCAAACATACCGAAAATGTTGAAGAGGTGATGGAGATTGCCCAGGCCGGAGATGCCGATATCATCTTGATGGATGTCTCCCTCGCTCACAGCGTCTATCAGGGACAATCCGTAGATGGGATTAAAATTACCCAAATTCTCAAATCCGATCCGGTGACGGCTAAGTTACCCATCATTTTAGTGACGGCTCATGCCATGGCCGGCGATCGCGAGACATTTCTCTCCCAAAGTGGCGCCGATGGCTATATTTCTAAACCCGTCGTCGATCACCAAGAGTTTGTCGACAAAATCCGCGCCCTGATCCCCGCCGAGGAGTAAGCCCGTCCATGGCTTGGCTCACCGGCCGAGATCGGGGGCGCAGATGGGGGCGATCGCCGTCAAGTCCCCGGCCAAAACCACTCACGAGATGAACACTTACCCGAGATCACTAGGGCGCCATCTCGATCGAGAGCGGTTGTCGCTCATCACGAACGCTCGTGACAATCTCCTGAATCTGGGGGGTACTTAACAGATCGCGAGCCGCCGTAATTAGGCGATCGCCCCAGAGGTTCATTTCCAAGAAATCAATCTCAGCATAGCGAACATCCAATTCCAGAGCCGCCTCAGCTAAGCTGATGGCCTGCTCGCGATCGCCTTGAGCATAACGAGCCACGGCGATGGCTAACTGGGGTTCGGCTTCACGGGGGGCGATCGTCCGAGAGTTTTCCCAAAGTTCAACCGCCTCGTCAATCTCCCCCATCTCATAGCGGATCAGGCCCATATTGTTGATGGCCGGCCAGAAGCTATTATTCTGTTCAAAGGCAATTTCATACTGCTCGATCGCTTCCTCGAACTCTCCTCTCATGTAATAGGCGTTCCCTAAATCGAACAACGCCCCGAGTTCTTGAGGTTGTCGCTCCAACCCCGCCTGTAATTCGCGGATCGCCTCCGCATAGTCTTCCGCCTGGAAATAGGCTGAACCGAGCGCAAAGCGAACCAGAGCATTCTCGGGATCTAGGGAACGAGCCGTTTGCAGGGCCGCAATTCCATCATCAACGCGATCAACTTGTAGATACAAACTACCCAAAATCCCCCAAGCTTGGGGATTTGAAGGTAGTAACTCCACGCCTAACTCGGCTCGGGGAATGGCGCGATCATACTGCTGGAAACGAGCCCAGCGATCGGCCTCCTGCAAAACACTCGATCCGAGTTCTTCGAGCTGTTGGCGATCGAGGTCCGGCGCATGGGGAAGCTGCGCCTGGCCACGAGCGGGTTGAACAGCGGTGGCTAAGCCAAGGGTGACCAGTAGAGAAATCCAGAAATGACGTTTTGGCACGGTATCCCGTCGAGGTAGCTGATAGGTGACTATAGTTAGCAGCTTAGTCTATTGTCCCCATAAACGACAATTCTTAGGCCACCTGGCTAGGAGCCGAGTTCGGGGAATACGGCGTTAGAGACCATCACCACAGCATCACCACAGCATCACCACAGCAAAACGGACAACCCCGGAGGATTGCCCGTTAGAGGCGTGATTCGACATTGTTCTTTCGTGATTGGGGGACTCGCATTAGGACAGACTCGCAAGTTAGGTTGACGCGATGCCCTAACCCTCATCCCAAACAGTAATAACAAAGACCTAAGCTCTAAGCCGACTTCTTGTTACTACGACCTTCAAAGGGCTGTAAACCACTGTCAGGATATTCATCCCGGCTAGGAGAAAAAATGCGCAAGAAGCCTTCGGAAACGTACTGTACTGCGTCTTTCATCAATTTCCAGAGTTTCATAAGTATGACCCCACTTGAAAATAACATCAGATCTTAGAGGTGGTTTAAAACACAACCCCTTCTACTTATTAGGATAGCGAAGATTCCCCGTTATCTTCAAGGCTGTAATATTTATTTGAACTCGGTATTAGTTTGAAATATTTGGACCCGAGCGATCGCAACTCCCCTAACATTTGGGGGGAGTGACGTGACATCACTCCCCCCAGGCTGACCCTTCAGCGGCACAAGACGAACACTAGACTAATTGCAAATCGGGATATCCCGCGAGCAAATCATCCGACGTTAGGGTATCGCCAGTCGCTTGAGGAGTCCAGAGAACCTCTACGGCCAGCAGTTGTTCAGCACCAACGCCGCCGAGTTGTCGCAGAGCCTGATTGAGACTCTCCGCATCCTGAATAGCCGGCAGCTTCAGTTTGCCCTGAACCCCAACCAAGAGCGTCACCACAATATATTCACTCGGCTCCTGAGACTCCGCCAGCGCCCCGGATTCTGAGTCTCCGGTGAGGGCTTTATCCGGGCTTTGCTTGAGTTGGTTGTCGTAGTTGCTGAGGGTTTCTTCGGAGAACTTACTCCGTTCAGACAAAGACCAACGATTAAATTGAGCCTCAGCACTGTTTAGACGAGTTTGTTCCGTATCAGAACTGGCGTAAGCAAAGTATTCTGGGTGACGCAACAGAGCTAACGTCGATTCTTGCAACACCTGAGCGCGACCTTGGCCCGAACGGGTATCGGCACTGAGGGCGATGCGATCGAGATCGGTTTGTAATTCTCGGGCCTGGGCCAACAGTCCCACTTGTAGCTTCGCCACTGAGACCGCCGGGTTAAGACTTTGAGGTTCGCCGCCGTCTCCATCACCGCTAGCGCCTCGGAAACTGCGAACCAGGAAGTTGGCAAGACTAATCACGATCAAAATCGAGAACAGTCCCCCGAAGCCGCCACCAAAACCGAAGAAGGGAATCAGGAAGGGAAAGCCAAAGCCACCGCCACCATAACCGCGATTGGGGGCATAGGACCGGCCCGGCGAGCTATAGGAGCGACTCGGAGCGCGGAAGGACCCGCCCCCCATCCGTCCCCCACTACGGGCGGCCAGAGCGCCGTCAGCTTGGGAGAAGAAGAGAATGGCGATGACGCCGACGAGGAAAATAGATTTTAAAATTGGTTTGAGTTTGGCAAGTACGGTACGACCCATAAAACCTCTGATGTTTGTGTATTTTTTATGCCGTTACAGACTCGATCTAGGCTATCCGAGACCCCTGTGGATTCTGAGGATTGTTTAGGAAGCTTTGCGATCGCTGTTACGGATTGTTACGCGATTAATACTAATGTATCGTTTTTCAGACCCAGACTGGGGCCAAGTTTGGGGGGTTGACACTCCCCAGCCTAAAGGCGTGGGGATTCTTCCTTCAACGATTCGACTTGCCCTGACAGGTTTGCACCAGCCAAAGTAGCGGTCAAATCTCCAGAAGCGTGTGGGTCATCGACCCAAGTTCCGGTATGCCCTACCGTACTTAAGGCAGCATTCAGAATGTTGATGGCTGCGTTGTGGTCTCTATCCAACTCGCACCCACACTGACAAACGTGAGTTCGAGTCGAAAGACTTTTCTTGACCACCGTGCCGCAACTCGAGCATTTTTGAGAAGTATAGGCAGGGTTCACCGCTACAGTTATCCTGCCGAATTTCACTCCAAAATGCTCCAACCATTTCCTGAACTGATACCAACCCGCATCGTGAATCGACTTGGCGAGACAGTGGTTCTTGACTAGATTCCGTATCCTCA
>SIHH01000525.1 GCA_004299065.1 Phormidium sp. SL48-SHIP
ATTGGCCGTTGTGAAGACCGTCACCTATAGTCCGGCGTATACGATTGTTCCGACCTATGAATGCTTCAATCGCTGTGAGTATTGCAACTTTCGTCGGGACCCCGGAGACGATGAGTGGATGAGTTTGGCCCAGGGAGAGGAGATTTTGCAGTCCCTGCGGCAGATGTCGGGCCAGAGAGTAACGGAAATTTTGATTCTCAGCGGAGAAGTCCATCCCCATCATCCTCGCCGTCAACCTTGGTTTCAACGGATTTTTGACCTTTGCCAACTGGCCCTATCGATGGGATTTTTGCCTCATACCAATGTCGGTCCCTTGAGTGAGGCGGAAATGGCCCGTCTGAAAACGGTGAATCTCTCTATGGGGTTGATGTTGGAACAGGTGACCCCTAAATTGTTGGATACCGTTCACCGTCAGGCCCCGAGTAAACAACCTAAACAGCGAATTTTACAGTTGGAACTGGCGGGAAAGCTGAGGATACCCTTTACAACGGGATTGTTGTTGGGAATTGGGGAAACTCCGGGGGATTGGCGTGATAGCCTTTCGGAGATGGCCCGGATTCAGCATCGCTGGGGTCATCTGCAAGAGGTGATTTTGCAACCTCATCGTTTGGGACAACGACAAGGGTCTGACATAGACCACTTTGAGTTAGGCCGACTTCCTGAGGTGGTGGCCTTGGCCCGAGAGATGTTGCCGGCCTCGGTGACGCTGCAAATTCCGCCCAATTTGTTGGAAACGCCTGAGATTCTCTTGGACTGTCTGGCGGCGGGGGCGCGGGATTTGGGGGGAATTGGTCCCCGTGATGAGGTGAACCCGGATTATCCCCATTGGCAACATCAGCGTCTACGGGAGATTCTGGAACCGGCTGGGTGGCAGTTACGCCCCCGGTTGCCGGTGTATCCTCAGTTTGAGACTTGGTTATCTGGGGAGTTGCGATCGCATTTGGCAGCAATTTCTCAAAAAATCTCCCATTGTTGACCGAGGATATGTTAGGATGGCAAAGCTAGAGACATGGGGACATGGCCAAGCGGTAAGGCAGAAGACTGCAAATCTTCCATTCCCCGGTTCGAATCCGGGTGTCCCCTTTTAACGTGAAACCTCAATATCGCTATATTCTCTTTTAC
>SIHH01000166.1:0-7070 GCA_004299065.1 Phormidium sp. SL48-SHIP
TTGCCTTTTGCCTTTTCTTCCCCTGTTCCCTATTCCCTGTTCCCTGTTCCCTAAACCAGCAAATGCTCACTAATTAACGCCGGGAACTCATCGGGAGTACAAGCAAAGGTGGGAATCCCCAAACGAGCAACGTAATCAGCATTAGTGGCATCATAACTAGGAACTCCCGTCTCATCGATCGCCAACAGACTAATCACCCGTACCCCTGATGCTAGCAGTTGAGCGAGCGATCGCCACAACAGCTGACGATCGCCGCCATCATACAGATCACTGATCAGAATCAACACCGTCTCTTGCGGCTGTTGAATCGTATCTAAGCCGTAGCGTAAAACCGCCGAAATATCAGTTCCACCGCCTAACTGCATACCCAGTAAGAGTTCCAGGGGATCATCCAGAAGCGGCGTTAACTCCAGCACCGAGGTATCAAACGCCAAAAGTCTAACCTTCAGTAAAGATACAGAGGCCAAAACCGAGGCAAAAACGCTAGCATAGACCACTGAACCCGCCATAGAGGCACTCTGATCCAAACAAAGAAGAACATCTTGTCGGATCTGGGGGGGAGTCCCACGATGAATCAATTTTTCAGGGATGATCGTGCCATAGTGGGGTTGATAGTGTTTGAGATTGGCATACAGGGTGCGTTGCCAATCAATCTCCCGATATCGAGGATGTCGCTGAGGTAGCCGCTGACGCAAACGGCCCAACAGAGCCTGTTGCGTCGCCGGACGTAACCGCTGTTCGAGATCTTCAACGACCTGACGAACAATCTGGCGAACTCGGTCTTGAAGCGAGTCCGGTAAAGTGGGGGCCAAACTCAAGACCTGGGCGACTAATAGCACATCCGGGTCCAGATGATCGCTAAGGGTGTGATCGAGGAGAAGCGATCGCAAGTTAACCCGTTTGATCGCATCATGCTGCATCACCTGAACCACCGCCTGGGGGAAATCGGCGCGAATCTCATCGAGCCAGCGAATCACCCCCGGCGTTGAGCGTCCAAGTCCCCCTGAGCGAGTCGGTTGATAAAGAGCCTCAAGCGATCGCAGGCGACGGGAATCCAAGCCAGCCTCAGACCCCTGTGAGTCGGGATTGGCCTCGATCGCATCACTCCCCAAAATCAATCGCCAACGGCGAGAAGCTTGTACATTAGAAGGAAGGTTAAGATTGTCGTTCATGACTAACGCTCGTTACCTTAATAAAAACTAAACCTCTCTGTTGATCCAACAGAGGTACGAGAAACTCGTTGTAACGTTTAAGTAGACCAATCGGGTGGATTCTCTCATTTTTCAGAGAGTCAAGCAGAATACAATACAGAGCGCGTCCCTCATTGAGCGAGTCCCCTGGGCATATCGGTTGATTATTTTCTTCCACTCCGGCATGAAACTACGAAAGAAAACTTTACTCATCGTCGGTGCGGCGTTGGTGGCGCTAAATATCACAATTTACGCCATATCTTCGTTAATCTTGCTTAGAGATTTCACGCATCTAGAGCAGCAGTACGTCCAGCAAGACGTGACCCATGCCCTGCGTGCCATTGACTATGAACTCTCAAGTCTCAATACCATTGCCCGAGACTATGCCGAGTGGGACGATACCTATGAGTTTATCAAAACCGGAAATCCCGAATACGTGCGATCGAACCTGATCGACTCCACCTTTTCCTACCTCAATCTCAACTTTATGGTCTTTGTCGATGCCGAGGGGAGGATTCGCTTTCAGAAAGCCTACGATCGCCCCCAACCCCGAGCCATCGACCTCTCCCGTAGCTTAAAGCCCTTCTTAGACCCCAACTATCCCCAACAGTCGTTACTGATTCGCGATCGCGCCAACGACAGCATTCAGGGCATCCTAGAACTCGACGGTCACCTGGTCACCGTAGCGGCCCGGCCCATCGTCACCAGTCAAATTACCGGACCCCCTCGCGGAACCCTGATTGTCGGGCGCAACTTCAGCGATCGCGCGATCGCGCGTCTGAGCGAGCAAACCCAGCTCTCCCTGGCCTTCTACCCCCGAGGCGCCGAGTCCTTCCCGGCTGACGTACAGCGAGCCTGGCAGGACTTACTCACCGACCCCCCAGACGAGAACAACGACACCTGGACTCGTCGCCATCCCGGCGCATCCGCCCTCAATCTCAAGGGGGAGATGACCCTAGACCGCTTCAACCGTCAGGGAAACCCAGACCCTGAGTTTCTCCGTTTCCCCTATCTGCCCCTGCCCCCAGGCGAACGTATCGCCGGGTACACCCTAGTTTGGGGTCTCAATGACCAACCCATTGGCCTGCTGCGAGTCGATGCCCCCCGGGCCATCTACCAACAAGGACAAATCAGCATTCGCTACTTTTCCCTCGCTCTGATCATCGTCGGCGTGGTGTTCAGTGGCTTAACCCTGCTGCTGATTGAAAAACTGGTCCTGTCGCCCCTATCTCGGCTCAGCAAGAGTATGAATCAACTCAAACAAGCCGGCGATCCCGAGATGCGACTCGAAGGTGTCGGCCAAGACGAACTGTCAAGCCTTGCCTATACCGTCAACGAGATGCTGGACGCACTGGGGCGATCGCAAGTCGAGCGGCAAGAAACCGAACAACGCTATCGCTTGATGGCCGAGAACTCCACTGACCTGATTGCTCGACAAAATCCCGACGGTCAATTTCTCTACGCCTCCCCCGCCTGCGAAGTCTTACTCGGCTACACCCCCGAAGAACTCATCGAGTGCTACGCGCGAGATCTCGTCCATCCCCTCGATCGCGAGACCTTCGACTACTCCACCGCCGAAGTCCTCAGCACCACCACCTCCCTAACCCTCAGCTACCGCATTCGTCATAAAGACGGCCATTACATTTGGTTTGAAACCACCAGTCGAGCCTTTGGCGATCGCAATAGCCAAGACCGTAGCCGTAACGCCAAAGGGGAGCCAATTCGCGAAATCGTCAGCGTCTCGCGAGACATTACCGAGCGGAAACTGGCCGAAGAAGACCTGCGAGAAAGCGAAGCCTCGATTCGGGCCATCTATAAAGTCACCTCATCGCGCAAACTCAACTTCCAGCAACGGTTGCAAGGTCTCCTGGAACTGGGACGACAGCGGTTCGGCATGGAAATTGGCATCCTCTCGCGCATTCAAGACGAAGACTTTGAAATCTTGGAAGTGCAATGTCCCCAAACCCCTCCCGGTTTAGTGGTCAATCGTCCCTTGCTGCCGGGTCAACATTTGCCTCTGGCCGAAACCTATTGTTTTCGCACCATGGAGGCCAATGACCCCTTATATTTTGAATTCCTCTTAATGTACGGCACCAATGTGCCACCGAAATATGGCCCCTTCCGCATTCAAGCCTATATTGGCACTCCCGTGATTGTCGCCGGTGAAGTCTATGGAACCCTGAGTTTTTCTAGCCAGACCCCCCTGCATGAGCCATTTAAACCCGTCGATCGCGAAATCCTCAAACTGATGGCCCAATGGATTGGGGGTGAGATTGAACGACAAGACACCGCCGCCGACTTGGCCCGTACCCGCGATCGCGCCCTAGCGGCCACCCAAGCCAAAAGCGAATTTCTGGCCACCATGAGTCACGAAATTCGCACCCCCATGAATGCCGTAATTGGTATGACGGGGTTACTACTCGACACAGAACTCTCCCTCGAACAACGGGATTTTGTCGAGACCATTCGCAGTAGTGGCGATACCCTACTGACGATTATCAATGATATTCTCGACTTCTCTAAAATTGAATCGGGCAAACTCGAACTCGAACAACATCCCTTCGATTTGCGGGCCTGTGTCGAACAATCCCTGGATTTACTGGCCTCTAAAGCCACTGGGAAAGGATTAGAACTGGCCTATCTCATGTCCAACGACACGCCACAACATATCTGTGGCGATGTGACCCGAGTTCGCCAGATTCTCGTCAACTTGCTCAGTAACGCCGTTAAATTTACCGATCAAGGTGAAGTGGTGGTGTCCATCTCGGCGGAGTTGATTGAGAGTGAGGCGGAGAATGACTCAGACGAAAATGGGAATGGGGCCGCTGAACCTCTCCAGAGGGAATCTGAGTTAGATAGCAAAGACGCAAACGAGGCAAAAGATGCAAAAGATACAGATCACTTAGAATTTCCCCACTATCGGATTCAGTTTGCTGTGCGCGATACGGGGATTGGCATTCAGAGCGATCGTATGCACCGTTTATTTCGCTCCTTTTCCCAAGTCGATTCCTCCACCACTCGTCAATATGGGGGAACGGGCCTGGGATTGGCCATTAGCAAACGTTTGGCTGAAATGATGGGTGGGGTCATGTGGGTCGAAAGTATGGGTCACGCCACCGGCGATCGCCCCGATTGGTTTGAAGTCAGCAGCAACCCCGACCAGCCGGGTTCCGTCTTTTACTTTACCCTGGTGGCTCCCCAAGCGCCTCAAGTGCCGCTGGTCAAATCCCTGCGTCATCGTGTGGAACTACAAGGGAAACGCTTGCTCGTCGTCGATGATAATGCCACCAACCGCAAGATTTTGACCTTAGCCACCCAAGGCTGGGATATGGAGACATTAGCGGTCCCTGATGGTCCCACGGCCTTAGAGGTTGTGCCGAAGGAAGCCCCCTTTGACCTGGCCATTTTGGATATGCAAATGCCTGAAATGGATGGGTTAACTCTGGCCCAGGAACTCCAGGAGTTGGAGGTTATGAAAGATGTGCCGCTGATTATCCTCACCTCGATGGGGTCAGAACTGCAAGGGGTTGACCTGCCCCTAGCGGCCCTCTTGAATAAACCCATCAAACAGTCACAACTCTATGACATCTTGGTTGGGGTTTTGAGTGGGGAGCCGGTAGAACGAGAATATGAGAAAACGCCTAAGTTAGATGGCCATCTCGCCGATCGCTTCCCCCTGAAAATTTTGGTCGCTGAAGACAATGCAGTGAACCAAAAAGTGGCCACGCAAACCCTCGCTCGTATGGGCTATCGGGCTGATGTGGTGGGCAACGGAGTCGAAGTTCTCGATGCCTTAACGCGGCAGCATTATGATGTGGTGTTAATGGATGTGCAAATGCCGGTGATGGACGGTTTAGAGTCCTCTCGTCGCATTTGTCAGAAATGGTCTAAGTCTCGTCGTCCCTATCTGATTGCGGTGACGGCCAATGCCATGCAGGGCGATCGCGAGGACTGTATTGCTGCCGGGATGGACGACTATATTAGTAAACCCATTCGCGTCAATGAGCTGATTCAGGCCTTGTCTCGTTGTCCAGTGACGGGGACGGTGTCCCTGAAAGCCTTAGCCGCTGATCGAGAACCCTCTGAGCGACGGGAAGCGGCTGAAGCGCCTCCTGAAGCCGGTTTGCCGGTTCTCAATGAAAAGACCTTAGAGGATTTGCGGGACATCGAGGCCCTAGAGGAGTTAGTCGATTTATATTTACAAGAAACCCCGCAACTGCTCGATGGTGTTGAGATGGCGATCGCCGATCATAACGCCAAACAGTTACGGGAATCGGCTCACTCCCTCAAATCCACCAGTGCCGCACTTGGGGCCAATCCCCTCTCTGAACTGAGTCGGGAACTCGAAGAAAAGGGCAAAGCTGAGGACTTTACTGGCGTGAATGAACTCTGGGAACGGGTGGTTCAGCAATACGATCGCACCGTCGATGCCCTGCAAGCAGCCAAACAGGAGACATCTTCCCCAGACGGCCAAGAACAAGAGATAACCATCAACAATTGATCGTCTACCTCTTGCCTCTTGCCTCTTGCCTCTTGCCTCTTGCCTCTTGCCTCTTGCCTCTTGCCTCTTCTTGCCTCTTCCCCCCTACGCCATCGCCGAAGCGTGGGGACGGGCAAAAATCATACGGCCAGCCGAGGTTTGTAAGGCACTGGTGACGACAACATGAATTTCGTTGCCGATGAGGTCAGAACTCTCTTCAACGACGACCATCGTGCCATCATCGAGATAGCCAACACCCTGATCCGGTTCCTTGCCCGTTTTCAGAATTTTGACCTCAATATCATCCCCAGGAAGATAGGAGAGGCGAACCGCTTGGGCTAACTCATTGATATTGAGAACGGCTACCTTTTGCAACGTAGCCACTTTGCTGAGATTAAAGTCATTGGTGAGCAGAGTGGCATTGATTTCTGCCGCCAGACGGACTAACTTGGCATCCACCGTCATGGGTTCGTCGTAATCAGCGGCATAGATGTCAATGCGATCGGGATAATCTTCCTTGATCTGATTGAGAATATCCAGACCCCGTCTACCGCGAACCCGCTTCCCATCGTTAGAGGCGTCGGCGACCTGTTGCAGTTCCTCTAGGACGAACTGGGGAATGAGAATTGGCCCTTCCAGAAATCCGGTATCCAGGAGATTCTGAATCCGTCCGTCGATAATACAACTGGTGTCCACCACTTTCGTGGTAGCGGGTTTGAGGGTTCCTTCAGCCACCATCAAACTCTCAACACTGTTGGGGTTGAGCAGGCGCAAGAAGGCCCGGCCATGGGTGTCGGCCAGGGTCACGCCCAGAAAGCCGAACATGACGCTTCCCAAAACGGCGACAAAGGGTTTGATGAAGGTGAAGTCTTTGGGGATGGGAACGAGGAAGACCGGCGCTAACATCAAGTTAGCGACCAGTAGCCCCGCCACTAAGCCCAGGGCGCGGGTGAGGAGGACTTCTAGGGGCATTTGACGGATGTTGGCTTCGATACGGCGATAGGTCGTCTGTACCGAGAGGCCGACTACACCACTGATGAGGGCGGCAAAACTTGCCACCACCCAGCGTAAGCCGTCAATGTTGGTGACTTGCTGCATGGCACTCCCAGGAAGGAGTTCAATGCTGAAAAAGCCTACCCCGGCTCCCGCAATGATGAATGAGATGATAATAAGTGCGTCGAGCATCGTTTGGATTCCGGTTAGGACGGGATCGAGTTGGGTTGGGGAAGCGAGCGGTTGGGTTAAAGGGGTGAGTTTGCGGCGCACTCTGGCGGCCGTGTTGAATGGGGTTCCCCGGAATGGAGATGGCTTTAACCTCAACATTTAAACCATTATAAAGGCTGATTCCCAAGGGCGATCGCTCCGGGTCGCTCCTGGGTCATTCCGGGTTACTCCTGGGT
>SIHH01000166.1:7170-8804 GCA_004299065.1 Phormidium sp. SL48-SHIP
GGGTTACTCCTGGGTCACTCCTGGGTTACTCCTGGGTTACTCCTGGGTCAGTTCGGACGCTTAGGCGGCTCGGGTTGGCGTCATTTCTCTCGATGAATCCCTGTTCCACTGTTGGCTATGACCTCGTATCACCTTGTATGACCTCTAATTTCTCCGTGTTATCCTCTCAAACCGTTTCTTCGTCCTGGATGGCTCAAACCTATAGTCCCCCGAGGTCGGCCTATGTCCATATTCCCTTCTGTCGCCGCCGTTGTTTTTATTGCGATTTCCCGATTTCCGTGATTGGCGATCGCCAGTCGGGAGATCAGGCCCCCGCTATAACTCGCTATGTTGACCATCTCTGTCGTGAGATTCGCGGCACTCCCTCCCTGGGAAACGCCCTAGACACGGTATTTTTGGGCGGGGGGACTCCCTCATTGCTCTCGCCGGGGCAGTTGCAGCAAATTTTGCAGAGCTTACAGGCGCAATTTGGGCTAAATCCGGGGGCAGAGGTCTCAATTGAGATGGATCCCGGAACCTTTGATAAAGCCAAGTTGCAGGGCTTTCTAGCCGCCGGTATTACCCGAATTAGCTTCGGCGCTCAGGCGTTTCAGGATGAGTTGCTGGCGGCCTGTGGGCGATCGCACTCGGTGGCGGATATCTATGCCGCCTATGAGTTACTCCAAGAGGAGGGGGCTGAGAATGTCAGTTTTGATCTGATTTCAGGATTGCCCTACCAAAGCTTAAAGCAATGGCAAGCGTCGTTAGGGGAGGCGATCGCCCTCAAGCCACAACATCTCTCGGTGTATGACCTGATTGTCGAACCCAAAACCGTTTTCGCCCGCCGCTACGAGTCAGAAACCCATCCTCTCCCCGACGGCGATACGGCCGCTGAGTTCTATCGACAGGCGATCGCCCAACTCCAAGCCGCCGGCTACCACCATTACGAAATCAGTAACCACGCTCAACCCGGCTACACCTGTCAGCACAATCAAACCTATTGGCACAACCGTCCCTATTACGGATTCGGGATGGGGGCAACAAGTTACACCCAAGGACAGCGCCTCAGTCGCCCGAGAACCCGTGTTGACTACGTAAAATGGCTTGAAACGTATCTCGAAGCAAACGGACATCTCGATGCGCTCCCAGTTTCCCCCAATGACCTCATTTTAGAGACACTCATGTTGCGCTTAAGGCTGGCCGCCGGTATTCCCATCCCAGAACTTGAGGACAATCTAACCCCCCAGGCCCTAGAGAACGTCAAACAGGCGATCGCCCCCTACGTCAACCAAGGCTGGGTTCACTGGGGGCCAGAGGCGGTTCATTTAAGCGATCCCGAAGGCTTCCTGTTTTCCAACAGCATCCTCTCAACACTGTTCAACGCCCTAGACAGCGAGGGGAATTAAATCCCCAATCTTGGACAGTTGAACGTGAACAGCATCTTACCCGAACAGGGCATCCACAAGAGGATGCCCCGACCTAGGTTTCCCTCCTAGTAGCAGTTAGGGCTAGGTTCTTTGCTGTTCCCTGTTCCCTGTTCCCTGTTCCCTGTTCCCTGTTCCCAGTTCCGGTGTTCCCTGTTCCCTGTTCCCTGTTCCCTCCTCTTGCCTCTTGCCTCTTGCCTTCCCCCTAAACGTCTTCAGCAAAAATGAAGC
>SIHH01000167.1:0-4749 GCA_004299065.1 Phormidium sp. SL48-SHIP
TTGCCTCTTGCCTCTTGCCTCTTGCCTCTTGCCTCTTGCCTCTTGCCCCTTGCCTTTTGCCCTTCTATGAGATACTGGTGCTAAGACGCTAGGGATCGAGGACAAATCATTGTGAAAGCTATCACACTATTAGGATCAACGGGATCGATTGGGACACAAACCCTTGATATTGTGGCCAGTCACCCGGATCGCTTCCGACTGGTGGGGATTGCAGCAGGAAACAATGTGGAATTATTGGCGCAACAGGTTCGCCAATTTAAGCCGGAAATTGTTGCAATTCGTAACGCTGAGAAACTGCCACAATTACGGGAGGCGATCGCCGATCTCGATCCCCAACCCCAGCTATTAGTCGGAGAAGAGGGCATTATCGAAGTCGCCCGCTATGGCGATGCTGAAGCCGTTGTCACCGGAATTGTCGGCTGTGCTGGCTTGCTGCCCACCTTAGCGGCGATCGAAGCCGGTAAAGACATCGCCTTAGCCAACAAAGAAACCCTCATCGCCGGCGGCCCGGTGGTAAATCCTCTCATCCAAAAACATGGCGTAAAACTGCTTCCGGCGGACTCCGAACATTCCGCCATCTTCCAATGTTTACAAGGAGTTCCCGAGGGAGGACTCAAACGGATCATCCTCACCGCCTCTGGGGGCGCATTCCGGGATTGGGACGTCGCACGACTCGCAGACGTGACCGTGGCCGATGCGATTACCCATCCGAATTGGTCAATGGGGCGTAAAATCACCGTTGACTCAGCCACCTTAATGAATAAGGGATTAGAAGTCATCGAAGCCCATTATCTCTTTGGCTTAGACTACGACGACATCGACATTGTGGTGCATCCCCAGAGTATTATCCACTCTCTAATTGAGTTGCAAGATACCTCTGTTTTAGCGCAATTGGGTTGGCCTGATATGCGGCTACCCTTACTCTATTCCTTGTCCTATCCCGAGCGGATTCCGACGGAATTAGAACAGTTCGATTTAGTGAAAGCCGGGGATTTAACCTTCCGAGAACCCGATCATCAGAAATATCCTTGTATGGAGTTAGCCTATCAAGCTGGACGAGAGGGTGGCTCGATGACGGCGGTGTTAAATGCAGCTAACGAGCAAGCAGTGGCGTTATTTTTAGATGAACAGGTGCAGTTTTTAGATATTCCGCGTCTGATTGAAACCGTCTGCGATCGCCACCGCAGCCAAAACAAAGCCACTCCCACATTAGAGGATATCTTAGCGGCTGATCATTGGGCGCGTCAAGCGGTCTTAGACGCTGCCCGCCAACGAACGGCCAAAACGGTTTTGACCTAACCTTTGATCTAACCTTTGACTTAACTGATTCGGGCTGGAACTCTGCTTCTGGGACAATTCCCATAACTGAACTGTGCCATCAATAGCCAGTAAGACCGATTCCTGACGGAGTTCCACCAGAATCCGGGTCATCCATCCTTCTAGGAGTTGCTGAGCCTGTTTCAAGCCAAAATCAGTCGTCCAAACTTCAATTTCATAAATCACCTCTTCCACCACCCCAAGTTCATCACTTTGATAATAGCCACGATGTTGTTTACAGAGGGTTCCCCCGCATAATTGACAGAGATCTTGATTGATTTGACGAACGAGGTGAGAGGTATCGATAGGCTGATTAACATCAACAGTTGTCGGAATCAGAAGACGCAGAGAATGGGTTAAAGTTTGAGTCACGTTGAGTTGCATCATGATAAAAAAGGGAAGAGAGAATCGGGAATAGGGAACAGCCCTCCGGGGTAGGATGTGTTCCGGCATCGGTAAGGGTTGTGACCTAGATCCATCCATTGTAAGGGCGAAAAATTTTTCGCCCTTACAAGCCGGAACGCATCGCTTCAGCCGTAGGCTATTGTGAGTGTTTACTCAGCTTGTTGTTCTTGTTTCACACCTGACTTAGAACGCCACCAACCCTGACGAATCACCCGAGTTCCGGCGGGTAATTGCAACATATTTAATGTGGTTGCGCCGAGAATGCCTCGACCGATATTTGCCCCTTCTAAATTGCTATAGGAGAGATTCACATCCTGTAAGGTCGCTTTAGCTAAGTTGGCGCCTCGTAAATCCGCCCAGGTCAGGTTTGCACCTCGTAAATTGGCATGGGATAAATTGACGTTCTCCCCATGAACGCCGCTAAAATTACAACCCACTAACTTGGCTTTGTAGAAGTTGCTTTCCGCCAAAAAAGCACCACTAAAATTTGTCCCCTTCAGACAAGTTTCCCGAAAATTGGCATGGAGAAGAGAACTCTGGCTAAAATCACAACTCTGTAACTCACTCTGGGTAATAACAAGGCTATTTAGATCTAAACCTCGTAAATTGGCATTGGTGACTTTAATTAAATGAAAATTCCTGATTCCTTTCTTGACTTCTGCGACGAACTCATGAACCGAAATCTCTTTTTTAGGTTCATCGGATTCCAGAAGGTTTTGCATGAGGTTAAACATGAGACGTTCGACTCCTAAATGAATGAACGGGGGAGGGGATTAAGCTGTCGCCCTCCCGACGAACTATTAACCCAGTTAATTCGGGTTTTTATGCAATTTGGATTAATGGGGAAATGACCCCCAAAATTGAGGAACTTTGCGGCTGATGTTGACTCGCAAACGGGGAATTAAGTCGGCACAGGTGACCTGTAAATCGTCGATCGCCGTCTCTAAAGCCACCAGTTCGAGTTCAGAGAGTTGAGGATTGGAGGTGTGGCGTAGCAGCCGTTGGAGAACCCGGGGGCGGAATTTCTCGGTGATGGCGGCGAGGCGATAGCGGAGATCGTTGACACGCTTGATGGTGTCGCAATAGCAGGAGGCGAATCCTTCCTCCACGCCGGGTTCAATGGGATCACGATGTTGGCGGGCCATGGCCATCAGGACATCGAGGGGTTCGATGAGCGATCGCACCTGTTCGCGTACCATTAACTTGTCCTCTAAACTGGGAGTTTGACCCGATAGCACCCCCTGGCTGAACTTGTCTAAAGCTCTCGCTAGGGCTTCGATATTGGGGTTTAATATGGTCTCTACCTCATTTAAATCATTTAAGAGGACTTGCGCCTGTGTGGGGCTAATTAGTTGGCGAGCATAGGCCAGGCGGACAATTTCAGCAATTTGGGGAATCGCGTCATAGTTCCCGGTTTTCCGGGCCTGTTGGCCATAGCGACGGAGAACTTGGCGATCGCTGGCTGGGTGACGACGGGGAGACTCCAGAGGCGTAAGATGGGGAGGCGTCACCCGGAGCGGCGTTTGAGTGGGGTTGTGAGGAGCTTGCATAGGGATAACCTTTCGATCACTCATGGGATTGAGGGAGTGGCGATCGCCCCCTGAAGCGAGGGTAGAAATGGTAGAAAGGGTAGAAGCGGTAGCAATGGCGATCGCCGATCTGTTGGCATAACCCAGCAGACGCTAGGATTTATGCAAAACTCAGGAATTTTCTTCAGAACCGTCATCCGCCGCACGAACCCAAGCCTCAACTTGCGCCTGAATCGCCTCACTCACCAACTCATCCCGGGAGATCTGCACATCCTGGCGTTGTGCATGGGCCAGGGTTAGCCAGCAGGCGATCCCACTGGTGACGACGGAGAGGAGGAAGAAGAACAGAGGAAAGCCTAAACTAGCCAGATCCAAACTCAGGACTTTCTGATATAGACTCACCACCGCCAAGCGGACAATTTCCGTTCCCGATTTCAACTCATAGTCGTCATCAAAATGGCGCTCAAAGGCTCCCGGTAGATGCTGTTGTAGGAACAAAACATCATCCCCAAGTTGCTGACGCTGAGCCAGTTTTTCCCCCCAGGCTTGCTGTGCTTCCTCCTTAATGGCTTGGGCCTGGCGTTCCAGGCGGAAGACTCGTTGTTGCAAGGGGAGATTTTCTAGGGGAACCTGACTCCAATCGCGATCGCGTTCGGCCCAAGTTCCATAAAGTTGCACATGAAGGGTATCCCAATTGCGGTTCTCCCGAGGAATCCCCGCCAACTCCCCTTGTAACTCCTGAAATTCTCGCCGTGCGGCTTCCAAGGCTTCACTGGTGGCGGGAATGGCCTGCAAGTTCTCCGTTTGGCGTTCGATTTCCTCCCGGGCCTTCAACTCCGCCAAATAGGGACGATTATTCATCGCCTCCATCCCCACCCCAGCCGCGAAGGATTGCAGCACACTCATCGCAATCATCGCCGCCGCGCCAGCCTTGGCCCAGCTTTGGTTCCCGTACTTGCGGCCCGCCACCGCCGTTCCATTGTCGTTGGTGAACTTAATCAGCAACAGATTGAGGGTTAAACTGGCCAAAATGGCGGCGACTCCTGCGAAGTCTTTGAAGGCGAAAAAGAGTAGGGGTTGGTTGGTGATGGCGTTGAAGAGACTGGCGACACTAATCACCCGCGCCGTGAGGTTAGAATGCTCTTGTAACTCTGGGGTGACATAGACGCGGCCATGAAAGTCTTGGGGATTGGCGAAGAGGAGGTTTTGCAGAAAGCGAACCGGTGAGACGACTTGCTTAAGGCGCCGTTCCCAGAGTCGAGGCGGTTGTGGGGGGTGATTCAGTTCTGGGTGAGACTCCCGTAGGTTTTCGGCGATGTACTTGGCTTCGGTTTGGGGGTTGGGGGGTTGCGTGGATTTAAGTTTCATCGGTTACTCCAATTGAGGTGTTGCGTCGGCTGACATTGGAGTAACTCTTGTGGGAGGGGTTTTTATGCAGATGTTCGGTAAATGTGGCTGGGGTTCCTGGGGTGATGCGTTCCGGCAAGTTTGAGAGAGT
>SIHH01000167.1:4849-8799 GCA_004299065.1 Phormidium sp. SL48-SHIP
TGAATGCCGGAACACATCCTACCGCTAGAATGGAATTTTTGTGTCAGAAACGGTAAATGTGGCTGGGGTTCCTGGGGTGATGCGTTCCGGCAAGTTTGAGAGAGTCGGTTAGGGGTTAAACACCCTGAATGCCGGAACACATCCTACCGCTAGAATGGAATTTTTGTGTCAGAAACGGTAGGGGGTGTGGCGGCTTCGATCGCGTTTGGACTGTGGAAACTCGATTGAAACTGCCGCCACGCACCGAGGAGGATTGGTGGGGTTCCCGAGGCTTGTAGGGGCATAACCCACCCCTAACCCCTCCCAGGAGGGGATTTTTCGCCCCTACCATGGATGGGTTAACCGATACCTTAATCTAAATCCTCTCGTAAGGATTGAAACAGGCGTTTGAGAATTTCTCGTAACTCCAGGCGATCGCCCGCCTCAGAATCGTCCTCCTTAAAGGCTAACTCCCGGTTAACCGGTGTTCCTCCCGACTCAGCAATCAATCGTTCCAACTGTTGCGCCGCTGTCTCCACTTGGCGCCGTTCCTTAGTTTGTAATAATAAAGCACTTTCCAACTGGGCGATCGCCGCTAAGCGTTGTTCCTCGGACCAAATTCCATGGCGTTCCCAGTACCCCTGCAATTCCGAGAGTCGAGACTCCTCTACCAGAGACTCTACATCCGCCAACACATCAATCAGACGTTCTCGGCTGAGAAGTTTCTCCCGTTTTATCGTCAGTTTCGGGGATTTCAGCCGTAATGCTGGGACAAATCCCACAATCGTTCCCCAAGTCTGTTCAGGATTCACCTCCACCGCAATATAAGCCAGGCGATCGCCCACCACGGCTTCGGGAATCTGTAACTCCTCCGCCTCAGGGGGGAGGATGAGACATTCAACCGTTCCCAACTCATCCCCCTCTATCGAGTAAATCTCTAACTCCGCAAACTCCGTCAAGAGAGATAAGGTTGGATTCCAGGCGCTACTCTCTTCAATCTCACAGACAAAGCCAAAGCGACGCAGATATCGTCCCACCACCCAGGCGGCGATCGCCCGTTGATGACTCGTCTCTATCGTCTCCTCGGGGAATGATTGAGTCAACGCTCTTAAACGCTGTTTCACACGCTGAGGAATGGCGACCAATTGTCCGAATTGTTGTGTATTCATGGTGTGTTTTGTCCTAATAAACTGAGCAAAAACTGTCAAGCTTGTGTTGACCTTAAGTGATTAACAGTGAATCATTAAAATTATATGCAAACGACCGCAAAAATCTTGATGATTCAAGTTAAACACTAATCCAGGAAATCCTGCATTTTTGACAAGAGAGATTTAAGTTTATTTTCAAAAGCTCCACGCATAGTTCCTTTTGGTGTATTGAACTCCATTGCCAAAGAGTCAAGCGTCCATTTCTCTCCATTGATTGCATGGTTGACAATCGCCAACAATACCGCTTGACAGGTGATTGGCGGCGGTGGATTCTTTCGGACATAAGTTTTCTGGTAAACTTCCTCACAATCTTCTTCGATGACAGTTTTGATTTTTACCAGCAACTCATCAATCGACTGTCGCTTAGAGGGTGCTGCAAAATCATCCATATCCTTGGGTTTACCTGTTTTATAATCAATGGGAGTGACATGGCGTTGCGGCTGGATTTTCAACAACCCCTTATACTTCTTTTCGCAAGTCTTATTCCAGAGCGTAATCGGACTGCCATCGCCTTTGTCGGGGTCATAGGCTTTGTCCTCAGTCCGTTTCTTGCCGCGAATTTCACCGTGAACCTTGCGTTCCAAATAATCCCAAGCTTGGAAACAAGCCTCCTCATAAAGAAGCTGATTCATCTCTGACTCGGGCTTAGGTTTCCAGAATAACTCTGACGGGGCGGCTAACGTCCGTCGGATGCCCTCTAATCGTAGCTGTCGGCGTTTTTTGGGGTTGGGTTCCCGCAACGCTTGGCGAAAAATCTCTTTCAATTCTTCATGGATGGGATGTTTCTCACACATTGGAACCTTCCACAACTCCTGATGTTTCTGATACTCCATGATAATCACCTCGACATTACAAATGGGTCAAATTCAAGTCAAAAGCGTCCTTTTTGCCATCCCCTCCCAGGAAGGGAGGGTCTTCAGGGTTCATGGTGATAAGAAAAATTTATGGCAGATTATACCCCTTGCCGTAGGGGCATAACCCACCCCTACCCCTCCCAGGAGGGGATTTTTCGCCCCTACAATTTGGTATCCCATGCAACAAATTACACCGTATATCCTGAAGACCCGAAAGGGAGAACCGGTCCAAATCCCCTCCCGGGAGGGGTGCCCGAAGGGCGGGGTGGGTCCTTCGGGGTGGTTGTCCTCAGGCCAACCCTGGTTAGCCCAAGCCATAACAGCCCAACCCCGCCCAATGCACGGGATGTTCAAAGGGATACTCCTCCTCCACCAACTCATCAATCCAGGACATCGCATCCTCCGCCCGCATCGTCAATTTCTGGATGAATTTGGGGTCAGAATCCGGCAAATCCTCCAAACGGTCTAATTCCGCCTCCAACAGCTCCCGTAACTCCTCCGCATAGCCTTCCTCAAACTCCTCCCCCGTCATCTCCCGCATCAATCGCTGCGCCCGCTGCAACGCCACCACCCGAGACAAGCCCCCATGACGTTGCTGGTGATACAACCCCGACAACAACGCCGCCGACAAATCATAAATCGACCATTGACTGGCAATCACCCCCCGCGCCCCCGCACAGAGAAAGCCCGTACTCACCGCCACCGGCTCATCCAAGGCACTATCGGGCAGAAATAACCCCGTCTCACAACAGGAGAGATAGACCTCCTCCAACTCGGGAAAACGCCAAGCCGGAGAAAACAGTTGACTGACCGTAATCGTGCCATCACTGAGTTTTAA
Source organism: Phormidium sp. SL48-SHIP (assembly GCA_004299065.1). GTDB lineage: Bacteria > Cyanobacteriota > Cyanobacteriia > Cyanobacteriales > Geitlerinemataceae > Sodalinema. Next base: position 7,729 of record SIHH01000167.1, read on the forward strand.
CCCCGACTCCAGGGGATTATCCCAGCGACTTTGGGCGTGGTGACTGCTGACGAGGCAATTACTCCCCTGCAACAAGTGGCGGTAAGCCGTCGTCTTGGCCTGCGCCCCAATCAGCCGCCGTTGCGACTCAATCTCAAACAAGTGCGCCACCGTCGCCCCCTCAAAGGAACTGAAGGGTAAATCATCCGTGGCATTTTCCACCGTTCCATACTGGCGCTGACTCACCAACTCCCGACGCTGACAGAAGCCGAGAACTTGCAGACTGGGGGCGTAGCGGAGGCGGAAGCGGTCCCCCAGATATCCCTGCTTCAGGGGTAAAGCGGCGAAGGGGATTTGATGCAGAAACAGATGGGGAACCAACACCAGTTCCTCAATTCCTTGGAGATGTTCCTCGATGAGATCGTCGAGGCGCAGCCGTTGTGCCAGTTCCCCGAGAGTGGCCGGCATTTTGCGAAGCCAGCGATAGTTCTTGTCAACATAAAGGTCAGCCCAAGTCTCCCGTAGCCAGAGTTGTAGGGATTTGTAGCCCTGTCCCTGGCAGGTGAAACAACGGGGCTGAGACTCCCCTGAACGGAGAATCAGCAGATGAGTGTCATCATCAGTGGTATAGAAGCTAACGAGGGCGGTGTTCTCAGACAGGAGGGGTTGAAACTCCTGGAGTTTGGGGGGCTGTACCTCTCGTAAGGTGGCCACCACCTCATCGAGGTTACTGAGTTGGTCGAGAATGGCCTGTTTTTGCTGTTCGAGTTCCTGAATCTCCTGGGTGGCGGCGGTCATCGCTGCCCGGACTTGACGGGAGAGCCGCTCTTTAGGCTGGCCGTCCGGGGACGATGGCTCTTCTGGAGTCTCCGTGGAGGTGGAGGGGACGTTCTGACGACGTTGAGCAATCTCTTGGTCCAGTTGGTCCAGTTGGTGCAGCCAGTCCTGAACCGCTGCGGGAATCTCCCCCTTCTGGTAGAGGTCTGCGGTAGCCATCAAATCCACTAAACGCTTGGCCCGGACTCGTTCGACAATTTCCAGGGCGCTGCTGAAGTCCTGGAGATTGATGGCCGCTTGGATGGCGTTTTCGTA
>SIHH01000526.1 GCA_004299065.1 Phormidium sp. SL48-SHIP
AAGAAGGCAGTTTAGACATGGCTCGTTCGGCTATTCTGGATGTGCTGACGGTGCGCTTTAATCAGGTTCCGGATCAGGTGCGCGATCGCCTCGGACCCATCCGTGACCTATCCCGCCTCCGACACCTGTTACAACAGGCTACGCTGGCGACAACCATTGAGGAGTTTATGGCGGGACTGGGCGACTAATCTCGGCTAGGGCGATCGCCCTAGGAAGCGACGCCAAATTACCGGATTTCCCAAAACCGGCTGATTCCCGCCATCACCCACCAAACCCCAGTCAAAGAACCTCACGAGGTACGATCTCGTTTCCGCCAGGGGACGGATCGCCCTTCTCGTCGGTCTCAACCTCGCGCGGCTGAGGAGGGTTCTAGCTATAACAGCGATGAGGAGGAATAGGGGGATGGGTTAACACAAATTCATCAATTTGGGTAATCTTTTACTGGAGTTTAGACGGTAAAGGAATCGCTCGCTTTTGACTAAAATAGACGGTTTCGAGCCACAACTGCCGTGATTCATCGATATTTGCCAAAGCCTCTTCCAAGGTTTCCCCTTGGCTTATACATCCTGGCAAATCTGGAATCATAACAGTATAGCCTCCTTCGTCTTCAGGATAAATTGACATGGGATATTTTAAGGATAAATAATACTCCAGAGGTTTAGAATGAATAACATTACTTTGTTTCATTTTACCAGTCCTCTAATTTCAATTGTTTAACAATTACTTTCACGTAGGTTCTTTTGACTTTTGCTCCTCTTTTTTTGGGAACAACAATGACATCTCCATCGGCATTCTCAAAGGTGTGATGACTGCGCTGAGAACGAACTTTAATATAACCAAACTGTTCCAGTAGAGTCGTGACATCGGAAAAACGAACTTCTGGCGGCAACGCTAAAAAACGAGCCACTAATTTCTCTAATTTACCCATGACTCATCCTAGCCAAAAATAAGCCCAAAGCGCACCCCTTAAATAAGAGCATTTTATCAGAACGTCAATCCTCCAAGAAAGGGCGGCAGAGCCGCCGAAGCGCGTACCACGGCAGAGCCATGGTACGAGGAAATCCTCCAAGAAAGGGCGGCAGAGCCGCCGAAGCGCGTACCACGGCAGAGCCAT
>SIHH01000168.1 GCA_004299065.1 Phormidium sp. SL48-SHIP
ACACGGACTTCTGGGCGGCTCTGCCGCCTACTCGGGAGGCAGAGCCTCCAGCAGAGCATGACTTGGCAGAGCCAAGTCACGAGGAAAAGTCACGAGGAAATAGGGGGGAAGTCACGAGGAAATAGATAGGGTCTATGGATTCCGTATTACTACTTCATTTTTGAAAAAACCCCCCCTGTTATCGGCAGGGGGGTTTTGGGAATTAGAGTTAGCCAATAGAAGCAGCCAACGGGGTTAACCCACCGACTCACTCAACTAGGCATTGGCAAACGCTTTCGCTTCAGCCGCTTGGGGAGAGTCGGCCTCACTCGGAGGAACCACCTGCCAAAACTGAGGTAGATAGGTTGACCAGTTCTCCAGAATCCGTTGAGCCTTGGCACTGCCGCGATCGCCGTGAGCTTGAATCAGAGACTTCAACTGCTCTTCACCGGCTGGGGTCGAAACCCGCTGAATCTTGACAATTTCCGGGTTGACTTTGGCGGGGAACTTGCCATCTTCATCGAGGAAGTAGGCTAACCCACCGGTCATTCCGGCGCCGACGTTGCGGCCGACGGGGCCGAGTACGACGACGACACCACCGGTCATATATTCACAACAGTGGTCACCAGCACCTTCGATGACGGCTTGACCTTTCGAGTTGCGAACGGCGAATCGTTCTCCGGCCGAACCTTGAGCGAACAAGATGCCACCCGTTGAGCCATAGAGACAGGTGTTGCCGAGGATGACGTTTTCTGCGGGGTCAAAGGTGGTTCCAGAGGCCGGTTTGATGCAAATTTCTCCGCCGTGCATTCCTTTGCCCACATAGTCGTTGGCTTCGCCGGCTAGGGTTAAGACCATTCCGGGGAGGTTGAAGGCGGCAAAACTCTGACCCGCACTGCCGGTAAAGGTGAGATCCAATTGTCCTTCAAAGCCGGTGTTGCCATATTTTTTGGCGATGACTCCGGCGATGCGCGCTCCTACACAGCGATCGGTGTTGACAATCTCAATGGTTTTGCTGACGGAACCTTGGTTTTGAATGGCGTTGGCGATGTCAGGATCGGCCAAAATCTGCTCATCCAACACGGGACCGTTGCTGTGAACGGGTTGAGGAGTGGCCCAGTCACGATTCTCGGCTTGAGGTAAGTCGGTCAAGCATTTGAGGTCGATGGACTGAGGTTTGCTCAACTGCACCTCTTCACGAACTTTGAGCAAGTCAGAGCGGCCAATGAGGTCATTGAGAGAGCGATAGCCGAGGCGAGCCAGGAGCGATCGCACCTCTTCGGCGACAAACATAAAGAAGTTGACCACATTCTCAGGAATCCCAGGGAAGCGCTTGCGGAGTTCTTCCCGTTGAGTCGTGACACCCACGGGACAGCTATTCATGTGGCAAACCCGCGCCATAATGCAGCCTTCAGCAATCATGGCAATGGTTCCGAAGCCATATTCCTGAGCGCCCATGAGAGCGGCCATGACCACATCCCAACCCGAGCGAATTCCCCCATCTGTGCGCAGGATAACTCGTTCGCGTAGTTGGTTTTCCATGAGGACGCGATGGACTTCTGTTAATCCCAATTCCCAGGGACTGCCGGCGTGTTTAATCGAACTCAGGGGTGAGGCGCCGGTTCCGCCATCATGACCCGAAATTTGGATGACATCGGCGTTGGCTTTGGCCACCCCAGCGGCGATGGTCCCAATACCGACGGAGGAGACGAGTTTCACCGATACCCCAGCTTCGGGGTTAATTTGGTGCAGGTCAAAAATCAGTTGCGCCAAATCTTCAATGGAGTAGATGTCATGGTGGGGGGGTGGTGAAATCAGGGTGACACCGGGTTTAGACCGGCGCAACATAGCGATGTACTCGCTCACCTTGCGTCCAGGAAGTTGTCCCCCTTCGCCGGGTTTTGCCCCCTGGGCCACTTTAATCTCGATTTGTTTGGCGTTCATGAGGTATTCGGGAGTGACGCCAAACCGTCCCGATGCCACTTGTTTGATGGCTGAGGAGGCGGTATCGCCAGATTTGAGGCCTTTGAGTTGGGGCCGAATGTTGGAGAACCCGTTGTCGTCTACGTCATTGATGACTTTGAAGCGGACGGGATCTTCGCCCCCTTCGCCGGAGTTGGATTTGCCGCCGATGCGGTTCATGGCGATCGCCAAGGTTTCGTGGGCTTCTGGGGAAAGAGCGCCGAGGGACATTCCCCCGGTGCAGAAGCGTTTGAGGATGGCCTCAATGGGTTCGACTTCATCTAAAGGGATTGAGGGGCGATCGCCCTCCAAGTCTAAGAGGTCTCGTAGGGCCGTCACCGGACGGTTCATCAGGTGATTTTTATAGACCTCGTAATGGTCGTACTGCTGCTCGCGCACGGCTTTGTGCAGCACTTTGGTCATTTCGGGGTTGTTGCCGTGATATTCGCCCCCTTTGCGATATTGGACGAAGCCGTAGTTTTCCAATTTGGCGACATGGGGGAAGGCCCGTTTGTGGAAGCTGAGGACTTCTCGCCCTAAGTCAGCGACGGTCATACCCCCGATGCGGGAGGTTGTTCCCTTCATGCCTAAGTCAAGCACGTCAGCCCCGATACCAATGGCTTCAAAGATTTGCGCTCCTTGGTAGCTGGTGAGTAGGGAAATTCCCATTTTGGAGAGAATTTTCAGCAATCCGGCTTCGGCGGCTTTGCGGTAGTTGGCTTGTACGTCAGCTAGGGTCAATTCCGGCAGTTTTCCGGATTTCATCATGGATTGGGTGCGATCGTTGTTGACCCATTGACGCAGGGTTTCCCAGGTCAGATAGGGGCAAACGGCACTGGCGCCATAGCCAATGAGACAGGCGTATTGGTGGGTACTCCAACATTGAGCGGTATCAACGACGAGGGAGGCTTTCATGCGTAGGCCGCGGCCGATGAGGGAGTGGTGAACGGCGCCGACGGCGAGCAGTGGGGGAATGTAGCTGTTGTCTTCGTTGATGAGGCTGGGGTTGCTGTTGGCGTCGGTGCGATCGCTGAGGATGAGGATTTCAGCCCCGTCTTCAATAGCGGCGGCGGCTTGCTCACAGAGGGCTTCTACGGCAGGTTTTAGCCCCTCTGCCCCGCTATTGAGGTCAAAGAAGGTTGAGAGGGTTACGGTCTTGAGAACGCTGTTACGGATGCCGCTGAGGTCATTTTCTCCGAGGATAGGACTCTCGATACGCAAGAGGCGATCGGGGCCGGGGGCGGTGTCGAGTAGGTTGCCCCGTCGTCCGAGTTTCATTTCCAGGGACATGACCAAGCCTTCGCGCAGGGGGTCAATGGCGGGGTTGGTGACTTGGGCAAAGCGCTGTTTGAAGTAGTCGTAGAGGAGGCGGGGTTTGTCCGAGAGGACGGCTAGGGGAATGTCGTCTCCCATGCAGAAGGTGGGTTCTTTGGCATCCCGGGCCATGGGAACCACCACCATATCGACGTCTTCTTTGGTGTAGCCGAAGGCGGTTTGTTGTTGAACCAGTGCGTCGGCGTCGACTTCAAAGGGTGAGTCGCTGCGGCGTTCTCCGAGGATGGGTCGAGCGGCAACCCATTCGCCGAAGGGATGTTTGGCGGCGACTTGCCGTTTGACATCCCAGTTTTTGAGGAGTTTGTGATGTTCGAGGTCAACGGCAACGGTTTGTCCGGGACCGAGGCGACCGCTTTCGAGGATGTTGGCGGGGTCGATGGGGACGGTTCCGGCTTCAGACGAGACGATCACGAAGCCGTCTTTGGTGAGGATGTAGCGGGCGGGCCGTAGGCCGTTGCGATCGAGGGCTGCACCGACGACTTTACCATCACTGAAGGCTAACAGGGCGGGGCCATCCCAGGCTTCTTGAACGCCGCTGTAGTATTTGTAGAAGTCCAAGACTTCCGGATAGGCTTCGAGTTCCGGCTGGTTCATGTAGGCTTCGGGAACCATCAGCATTAAGGCTTCGAGGGGACTGCGCCCGGAACGCACTAACAGTTCCATGACGTTGTCTAGGTTGGCCGAGTCGCTGTTGTCGGCGTGAACGATGGGCAGCAGGGTGTCGATGCGATCGCCCCACAGGTCATGCTGTAGGTCTTGGCTACGGGCTTTCATCCAGTTGATGTTCCCGAGGAGGGTATTGATTTCGCCGTTATGACCCAGTAGGCGCATGGGTTGCGCCAGGGGCCAGCGAGGCATGGTGTTGGTGCTGAAGCGGCGGTGATAGACGGCGAAGGAGCTGGTGCAGTCGGGGTTTGGCAGGTCGCGGTAGAAGTCTCCCAGGACGGCTGAGCGCACCATAGCTTTGTAGACGATGGTGCGGTTGGAGAGGGAGCAGATGTAGAAGTTATAGCCCCATTGGATGGCAGGATGCTCGTTTAGGTTTTTGCCAATCAAACGCCGTGCGTAGAAGGTGGCCCGTTCGAGTTCGTCTCCGTCGAGTTCGTTATGGCTGACAATGACTTGCTCGATTTGCGGCTGGAGGGTTTTGGCTTGGGGACCGAGAACGTCAGGATTGACGGGAACTACACGCCAACCGATGATGTTAAATCCAGTTTTTTCTAGGTTTTCGTTGACGACGTCCCGGGCTTCTTGGGCGGTTTCTTCGTCTTGGGGCAAAAAGATCATGGCCACGGCCATGCGCTCACGAACCCCTGGAGTCAGGTTGTTCTCTTGACACCATTGTTCAATCAGGGTCCAAGGAATGGCCATGAGAATCCCGGCTCCGTCTCCGGAGTCGTTGTCGGCACTGCATCCACCCCGGTGTTCGAGACAGGAGAGGGCGGCGAGGGCTTTACCGACGATGTCATGGTTGCCCTGTCCGTTCGGTGCGGCAATAAAGCCAACTCCACAAGCGTCTCGCTCTTCAACGAGCCACCGTTGTCCCTCCCGAGGCGCACTGGCGGCTCGGTTGGGGGCTGATTGCGGGGGGGTTTGCTGGTTTGCGTTGCGGTTGATGCCCATTCGATCCATGTTCGTTCCTCTACGTGATGGGTATTCTAGCTTTTTTTGTGGGTGGGATAGTTTGAGAGATTAAGTGTCAGAGTTGGGGGTGGAGATCGATTCCCAGGGTCTAGGATGGCCATCCTGAAGATCGTCACAGAGATGATAACGTCCCACAGTTGCCGGTGGGACATTGTGAGTCGGGGATGTACGTGGGATTGTACGTGGGACTGGATGTGGGACTGGATGTGGGGGGATCTGCATCGGAAACGTTACGTTACAGCGTCAGCTTTGAGGTACGATTTGCCACGATCGCCTCGGGTAAAGCTGACCATCCCATTCGGGAGGGGGGTTTTAACAAGGACTTGCTTTGAACGTCAATTCGTTGGCAAAGCGGCTTTGGGTTAGGAACAACGCCTTGGATCTCGTTCTGACAACGGCTGATCTCGACCACCTCTTTCGATTTTAGAGCATAAATCTTAGTTGAAAATACCCCACTCTGGCAACATGCGTAATGGTTTGCTGACGAATTGGCGATCGCGGCGGGGGCTGAGGGGTCTCTCTTTCGTCTGCGTTTGTGGGAGACTATGATAGTATCATTTTTGAGTAAATCCTGGCCCAAGGTTTGGCTCAAGGTTTGGCCCAACCGCTGAGTCTTGCGGCGGCCGAGTCCAAGGTTTGATTCAAGGCCTGGCCCAAGGCCCGTTTGTCTCTGGCTAAGTCTAGGGGTTGGTTTTTGAGGAGTCGATGGGCGTTTTCTGTGAATTGTTTGGGAATTTGTAGAGGGTTAATAATGTTAAACAGTGCTATTGTTGCCTATTTTCACTATATCGCCTTTATGTTGGCGATCGCCGCTCTGGTGGTTGAACGAATCAGTCTTCGAGAACGTCTCAGTTTTGAAGAAGCGCAACGGATTGTGATTGCGGATTCTGTGTATGGACTGTCGGCGATTGTGGTTCTCGTGACTGGAATTTGGCGCGTCCTCTATTTTGGGAAAGGGGCTGCTTATTATATGAACAATCCCATTTTTTGGACAAAAATCGGTTTATTTTTGTTTGTGGGAGCGTTATCGATTTATCCAACGATCACCTTTATTCTCTGGATTAAGGAGTTGCGGGAGTCGGCGGCGCCGGTGTTGAGTCGAGTCAAGTTTCAGGTGCTATCGACCCTGGTTAGTGTGGAAATTGTGGGATTTTTGCTAATTCCTCTGTTTGCGAGTTTGATGGCCCGAGGATTTGGGAGTCGTTAAGAATGAACCCCTGAGATTCCATATCATCTTGTGTTTAATTCCGGTTAGAGTCGGGGCGATCCACGAGGAGCGATCGCTCGTAGGGAGTGAAGTCTTCCGCCTGTTCAGCTTGCTTGGCGAGGAGGTCGGCGGTTGCATCAGCGATGTCCCCAGTTCGTTGCTGGAGACGGGCTTCTAAGACCGCTAACGGGGCTTGACAATGGACGATTTTTAGGGTAATGTTCGCGGCTTGCGATCGCTCGTGAACCTTGTCTCGCCAGCGGCGGCGATCGTATTTAGCATCAAGAATGACGGTCCAGCCCAAATCGGCTAACATAACCCCCAAGTCTGCGAGTTGGCTATAGGTGCGATCGCTCATTTCGGGGCAATAAATTGCATCAGGTCCCCGTTGATTGAGAGGAACACCTGCTAGGTGTTTACGAACCGCATCAGAGCGAATTTGAATCCCGCCTTGGCTTTGAGCAATTTGTCGGCCTGTCGTACTTTTACCTGACCCCGATAACCCGGACATCATAATAATTTCCCCGGACTTGGATTGAGTATAGCTCCAGGCGAGACGATAATAGTCAGCAGCGGTCTGAGCGGCGGCTTCTTTCTCCTGGGGGGGGATGGAGTCGTCGTCAAGGAGAAAGGAGGTCACTTTGGCGCGAACATAGGCCTGACGGCTGAGATAGAGGGGTAAAACGCGCAATCCTTGCCAATCTCCCGTCCATTCGAGGTAGGTGTTGAGGAAAGCGTTTCCTAAATCGGCCCGTCCCCTGGCTTGACAATCCATGACGGTAAAGGCGACATCGTACATGACATCGACATAGCGAAAAGATTGGTTAAATTCGATGCAGTCAAACAGGAGAATACGGTCGCCCCAAAGTGCAATGTTGCGTAGGTGTAAATCCCCGTGACAGTTGCGAATTTTGCCGTTGGCGATTCGCGCTTGAAACCAGTCGGGATGGTCTGTGAAGATGCGATCGCTATAGGCTTTGGTTTCCTGAAACTGTTGTTGGCTTTGAACTCGCCCAATATAGGCTTGAGTATAGTGATAGTTGTCGTCAATGGCTTCACGAATGGCGGCAATTTCTCCAAACTGAGAAATCTCCTCACTCGTGGCTGCTTCAGCGTGATAGTCAGCCACCAGTCGCCCCAAGTCTTCCATCTGAGCGTGAGTGAGTTCCCCGCGATCGAGTAAGTCCACAAAGAGATTATCTTTGGGAAACTGTCGCATTTTTAGGGTATAGTCAACGGGGTCTTTATCGCTATTTTCGTTGCTATCTAAGAGAAAGCGATCGCCGTGCTGGATAATCGGTAAGACCGCCAAATAGATGCCCGGCGCACCTCGTTGATTTAAACGTAATTCCTCTTGACAAAAATGCTTCCGTTTCTCCACCGTTGAATAGTCAAAAAATCCTAAATCAACAGATTTTTTAACTTTGTAGACAAACTCTCCCGTCAACAGAACAAACGAGCCATGAGTTTGTTTGAGTTCAATCGGTTGCGTCACCGGATGGGGGTAAAACTCCGGTTGCTGCATCTGTTGAATCAGAGGGGGAAGGGAAGACATTGTTTATCGTTAAGGGTTGAGGGTGGACAGTTGAGGGGTCATGGTGCGCTCAACTATCCACCGTTTACGGTTATAGGAGGGAACGAGTTTCTTGAGGTTCGAGGCGGGGGCCAAGGCTGGAGACGACGCGGGCGGCGGCTTTAGATGCGAGTTTTCCGGCATCTGGGAGGCTCATACCATGGGTGATTCCATAGAGTAACGCTCCGGCGTACATATCTCCGGCGCCAACGGTGTCGATGGCGTTTACGGGGACCGCATCGAGTTCAATGATAGAGTCTCCGTCGAAAATTAGGGAGCCTTGGGGGCCTCGGGTGATGGCGAATTGTTTGGCGAGGGTTTGACAATGGGCGATCGCCTGGTTGAGATCATTCGTCTCGGCCAGTTTAAGGGCTTCGGTTTCGTTGGCAAAGAGGAAGTCGAGTCCATCGCCAATCATCTCTAATAATCCCGGTTTGAAGAAACTCACCATGTTGGGATCGGAGAGAGACAGGGAGGTTTTGACGCCAGAGGTTTGGGCTAAGTTGCGGGCTTCGATGGCGGCGGCTTTACCGGTGGGGGAACTGACGAGATAGCCTTCGATGTAGAGATAGTCAGAGTCGGTGATGGCTTCGGGAACTAACTCCTGGCTGGAAAACTCGGCCGCAATCCCGAGGTGGGTGTTCATGGTGCGATCGGCGTCGGGAGTGACGAACACTAAGCATTTGCCGGTGACGCCGTCGGGGCGAGCGTTCGGGTTAATGTTGCTGTCAACGCCACATCGTTGTAAGTCTTCGAGATAAAACAGGCCACTGTCGTCGTTGGCGACGCGACAGGAGTAGAAACTACGGCCGCCAAACTGACTGACGGCGATCGCGGTGTTCGCCGATGAACCGCCGCAAGCTTTCTTGACTTCATGGGGAGCCAGTTCACTGACCAGGGTATGATGACGATCTTCGTCAATGAGAGTCATCACCCCTTTATCAATTCCGAGGCTAGAGAGTTTGGCCTCATCTAACTCAAATTCAAAGTCAACGAGGGCATTACCGAGGGCATAAAGGTTGTATTTGGACATGATTTAGAAGAAGGGAACAGGGAACGGGG
>SIHH01000008.1 GCA_004299065.1 Phormidium sp. SL48-SHIP
TGGTATTATAGGAAAACTTGAATGGCTACCCGTTGTTAAGCCAATGTTAAGCCAAAAATTGACGGTTGTCGCAGTCACAAAGCGTCCCGAGTTTTTGTATACTGTTGGCGCTGTTGGCGCAGATCGACCTCAGCAAATGTAGGGTTAGATCACCTGCGCGCTCCTTCGCTTCACCCCCATATCCCCATCGCTCCCCCCATCGACGTTGACCTCAACGTCACCCGAGGGCTAGCGCTCTACCGCTCACGTAGCGTCTCGAAGAGAAGGTGAACGTTCCGATGAACCGCGACCCGCAGACAAACGTCCGGTAGGACATCCTTGACTCGAAGTCCATTACGCCCTAATTCCCTATGATCCAAACAGATGCTCAATCTCTCGAACCGACGATGTCCCATTCCCCTCAAACAACGATTTTGGTAATCGGCGGCGCGGAAGATAAAGTTCACGGGCGCGAAATCCTGCAAACCTTCTTTAACCGTTCAGGGGGTCGGGATGCCCAAATTGCTATCATTCCCTCAGCTTCACGCGAACCGGCGGCGATCGGCAACCGCTATCGGGATATCTTTGAAGATATGGGGGCCAAAGCCGTTCGCATCCTCGATATCCGTGAGCGCTATCAGGGAGAAGATCCCATTTGGCAAAACGATCTCGAAGACTGTACCGGTGTCTTTATGACCGGAGGCGACCAACTTCGCCTCTGTTCCTTGCTCGCGGATACTCCCCTGATGGAGAAAATCCTCTTGCAAGTTCAACGAGGGGAAATCGTCCTCGCCGGAACTAGCGCCGGCGCCGCCGTTATGGGATATCACATGATCGCCGGAGGGGGGAGTGGGGAATCCCCCAACCGCTCCTTGGTCGATATGACCACGGGCCTGGGTATTATCCCTCAGGTGATTGTGGATCAGCATTTCCATAACCGTAACCGCATGGCCCGACTCATGAGCGCCATCTCCGCCAACCCCGATCGCATCGGTGTCGGGATTGACGAAGATACCTGCGCCCTCTTTGAAGGCGATGGCTTAATCCAAGTCTTAGGGAAAGGAACCGTAACCATCATCGATCCCGGCGAAGTCGACTACACCAATGAACCCTATGTCGATGCCATTAACCCCTTAAGTATCTTTAACTTGAGAGTTCATGTCCTCACCTACGGCGATCGCTTCCACCTCCCCACCCGCAGCCTTCAAGTTCCTGAACAACGGCTAACGGCCTAACCCCAAGTCCTGGCCCCGTCCCCGATCATCAAGATGCCACGAGACCGCCAACTCACGCAGTGGATACTTGTACTTCTAGTGGCCATCGCCATTGGATCTCAGGTCTCCCCTGCGCTGGCCTCGGCTGACAGCCGCATCAACCGCCTCGAATCCCAAGTTCGTTACCTAGAATCTCAACTCCGACAACTCGATCGCCAAGTCAATCAAAACCCGTTTTCACCCCAACCCCTTGATTCCCCAGCCATTCCCCCCAGCCTAACCCCCCAAACCGGCAACCCCTCAGTCCCCGCTCCGGCCCTGGAGCGCCTCGCCACCCTAGTCGTGGAACAAAAACGGCGTCTCGACGCTCTAGAAGCTCGGCTCGACCGCCTAGACCCCAACCCAGAATCCCTAGAATCCCCCAATTCTCCCTAAGTCCCCGTGGCGACTCCTCCCCAGGCTAAGCACATCAAAATATCAGTATCCTTAAGTTTTCTGTGAAGCCTTCCGTACTGAACCGGTCTATCCCCTGGAGTCGACAGCTACTCGAGTGGGTCGCCATCGCCCTCCTCTATTTCCTGAGCGCTCAACTCTCGCTAAGATTTGCCGCCTTACCTGGCAATATCTCCTCCGTCTGGTTTCCCACAGGACTCATTCTCGGGGTAAGTTTGTGGCGATCGCAATGGCGGGCCGTTCCCGGCGTCTTTTTGGGATCAATGCTCTCGACTAGCCTCGATTTAGGGCTAGGCGCCACCCATCTTGGACCCCTCAAGATCCTCTTCTGTGGTCTCCTTCACGGTAGCAGTAATGCCCTAGAACTCAGCGTCGTTCTGGCCCTATTGCGCTCCTGGATTCCTCAAGGGACCATCTTGCAACGAGTTCCCCACGTGGGACTCTTTATCCTCAGCCTCATTCCCGCATCCCTCATCGGTGCCACCCTAGGCGTCTTTCCCCTGGTGGTGATTGGCCTGATTCCTCTCCCAGAGGTTCCCCTGTCTTTCGCCATCTGGTCCTGGAGTGCTGTCCTCAGCCAACTCTTGATTACGCCGGTTTTCTTGGCGGGTATGGCCGCACCGACTCAATGGCGACCCAAACCTGGCCGCTATCGGAGATTGGAAATCACCCTCTTTATCGGGGTAAGCGTCATCATCCTCACCGGAACCTTTGGACTCGGCTATCCCGCAGAATATGCCCTGATTCCCCTCTGTGTCTGGTCAGTTCTGCGCTTTGGCAAATTTGAAACCACCCTCTTTGTCTTCGGGATTTCCCTCATTGCCATTTTCACGACCGTCCAAGGCCTCGGTCCGTTTGCCGGTCATTCAATCTATATTGCCTTTACCCTCTTGCAGTCGTTTATGGGAGCGACCATTCTCACCTCCCTCGTCTTGTCGGCCAGTAACGATGAACATCACCAGGTCGAACGGCAACTTCGGGCCAGTAACCGAGAGTTACATAAGAGTCAGAATCGCTTATCTCAATTGCTCGAAGCCATGCCAGTAGGGGTCTGCGTTCACGATCGCCGTGGACGGATGCTCTACCGCAATCACACCGCTCAACGTCTCCTCGGTGATGTAGAGTCCGATTTATACCAGTTTGCCCAACACTATCACCTCTATCAAGCCGATACCTCAGACCTCTATCCCCTCGAACAACTTCCCGGACAACTGGCTCTCTCGGGACAATCGGTGCGGCGAGATGACCTCGAACTCCGTCAGTCGGGCCAGACCATTCCCCTGGATATGGCCAGTACCCCACTTCTCGATGAAGCCGGTGTCGTCGATGGGGTGATTGTCGCCTTTCAAGATATCCGCGATCGCAAAGAAGCCCAAAAACTCTTAGCCGACTATAACCAAACCCTAGAAAACCAAGTCGTCCAACGCACCACAGAATTACAAAAAACCCTCTCCCAATTACAACGCACCCAAGCTCAGTTAGTCCATACCGAAAAAATGTCCAGTCTGGGGCAGCTTGTGGCAGGAGTCGCCCATGAAATTAATAATCCAATTAGTTTTATCTTTGGCAATATCCGCTATGCCCGAGAGTATATTCAGGATTTAATTCGCCTCCTTCAAGCCTATGAACGAGTCTATCCCAATCCTGATGCCTCTATTCAAACTCTGGCCGAAGATATCGATTTGAGTTATTTGCTTGAAGACTTACAGCGAATTCTAGATTCGATGAACTCAGGCGCAGAGCGAATCCGCAACATTGTCTTGAGTCTAAGAAACTTCGCACGTCTGGATGAATCCAAAACCAAGGTCGTCAACCTTCATGACGGAATTGAAAGTACCTTAATGGTGTTACAATCTCGACTAAAATCGCAAAAAAACCGCCCTGAAATCAAGATCGTCAAGCTCTATGGAGACATTCCTAATGTGAATTGTTATCCCTCTGAACTGAATCAAGTCTTTTTAAACCTCTTGAATAATGCCATTGATGCTTTGGAAAGTCATGGGGATTCTCCAGGAAGTTATGGACTAAGGCAAGACCCCAAAATTATCCTGAAAACAGAAGCGCGGGGACAAAACACAATTTTAATTGAGATAAAAGACAACGGTGCAGGCATGAGTCAAAGCATCCGCCATCGTATTTTTGATCCGTTTTTTTCCACCAAGCCCGTCGGATCTGGAACGGGCTTAGGACTGTCCATGAGCTATCAAATTATCGTCGAAAAACACCAGGGAAAACTCTACTGTCACTCTGAGCTAGGGCAGGGGACAACCTTTACCATCGAACTTCCCCTCAGTCTAAACCCGACTCGTCACCTCTCCCTAGAAACCCATGAAACATCATGAAAAACTTTATTCCACCTGAGCGTTTCTTTGCTTATTTAACCTGGACTGAGATTGAGCAATTGCCCGATAAAGCCAACACCGTTTTAGTTCAACCGGTGGGAGCCGTTGAACAACATGGCCCCCACCTCCCTCTCATAGTCGATAGTGCCATTGGCTTAGGAGTGTTGGGGGAAGCCTTAACCCGTCTAAGTGCCGATATTCCCGTCTATGTCTTGCCTCCCCTCCATTACGGCAAATCCAATGAACATCGTCACTTCCCCGGAACCGTCAGTTTGTCCGCCAAGACCCTCCTCAGCACTCTGATGGACATCGGTGAGAGTCTCTACGCCGCCGGATTTCGTAAACTGGTGCTGATGAACTCCCATGGTGGACAACCGCAAGTGATGGAGATTGCGGCGACCGATCTTCATGCTCGTTATGAGGATTTCTGGCTCTTTCCCATTTTTACCTGGCGAGTCACTCAGGAGCATAAACGCCTCCTGAGCGAACGGGAAGTGCAAGAAGCCATGCACGCCGGTGATGCCGAAACCAGTTTGATGCTGGTGTTATTACCTGAATGGGTGCAGATGAAGCAGGCCGTGCGGGACTATCCCCCTCAACAGCCTGGGAGGTTAGCCAGCAAAGGGGGACTGACCTTTTCGTGGTTAACTCAGGATCTCAGTACGAGCGGTGTGGTGGGCGATGCGACGGCGGCCAGTCGCCAGAAGGGGGAGAGGATTCTGGATTGGTTGGCCGACGGTTGGTGCGAGTTACTGCAAGAGGTCTATCACTTTAAGGCGAAACACTAATTTAAGGACGAGATTGGGTTATCGTTACGGGCAAAATTGCTAGAATAGAGCTAGTTCGGTAACGAATGTAACAGACAGGAGAACCCCAATGGACAGGTCTTATGGTGCGCGTTTTAACCGTTGGCTGCAACGGATTCCCGGATTTGGGCAATGGCTGAGGTTATCCCAAAATGTTTATCAGGCTGAGGAAATTCTTCACGATCGCCGCCGCTGCGTTGGCCGCTCCCGATAACCTCGGAGTCATCGAGATCATGAAACTCAGACCAATCAAGGACTGCGATCGCTTTAATCTACGGCGATCGCAGTCTTGCCTTAGACCCTTCCCCAGATTTGTAAACAAATGTAAATAGCGTTAAGATTGTAGGTGAGTCGGTAAACTATTATTAAATTATGAGTCGCCCCCATCTCCCAGAGCCGAGTTTGCTCAAAAAAGTCCTCGAACCCCTGCTCGAAGACTTCCAATACTGGTTTGAACGCTCTCGGACTCTCCTGGAAACGGAAACCATCGAGTTCCTAGAGGCCCACGAACAGCAAGATCTGCTGCATCGTATCATCCACGCCCAGGAAGAGGTGAGTTCCGCCAAAATGATGCTAGATGCGACGGGCTGTCAAGCGGGGGTCGATATGTCAGTTCTGATGCCTTGGCATCATCTGCTCACAGAATGTTGGCAAATCTCAATGCAATTTCGCGCCCAACACTCCCAGGCCCTCAACGTGAGAGAATAACCCCAAGTGGGAAGGTCTGACCCTTGCCCAGACCCAGTCCCTCGCCTTAACAATCTGTTTTTTTAAGCGTCGATTTAGGGGAGTTCCTCGGCTTAATCCGTGAACTGCCCAAACTAGCCGATTGATCATCCCTGATTTATCTGAGGACACGTTATATGTTACATCTGCTCTATATTCTCGCCTTTACCTTTCTGGCCTTTGTCGCCGTTGGAAACCTGGTTAGAAACCTCTTAGCCTTTAGTTCAGACTCTCAGAAGCCACGCTCAATGAGTAACTCCGAGTTGAGCCGTCGTCCTCAGCCGAGTCCACACCCCGAACTCCTCGACGACTACGGCCATGTCGTTGAAGAACCCCTGTTAGTCATGCGCTCGATTGGTATCGAAGACGCTCGCGAGAAGCTCGATGCACTCTACAACTCTTCACCGAGCAGCAAGAACAATCTCAGCGACGATGACGACACTCCACCACCAGCGTTGATCTAAGCTCACTGTCATCGAAACCTAACATCCCCTCTCCCCTCACCCCGACGGGCGCACCCTTGGCGGTACGCCCCCACCGTTCACGAACCGCTGCCTCATGACGATCGCCATCGACTTCGGTACCAGCAACACCGTCATTGCCCGTTGGAATGCTGCCAGCGAACAATCAGAAGTAGTAAAACTCCCTGGGCTAAGTCGCCAGCAGGCGGATAATCCCCCAGTCGTTCCCAGCCTCGTTTACGTTGAGAACGCCCAAACTGGGGCCATCGCCGCCGGACAACAGGTGAGCGATCGCGGCTTAGATACTCAACGTGACGCTCGCTTTTTCAATAGCTTTAAACGGGGAATTGGCTCCGATATTCAAGGATTTTTGCCCACCCTCGACGAGGTTCCCATACGCTTCGAACAGGTTGGAGAGTGGTTTCTCCAGACCGTACTGTCAAGCGTCGCTGAGGTTCCTCTACCCCTCGACTCGTTAATTCTCACCGTTCCCGTCGATAGCTTTGAAACCTATCGTCATTGGCTCGGTTCGGTGGTTGAGTCTCCTCAACTTCCCCAAAAAATTGAGCAAGTCCGTCTCCTCGATGAACCGACCGCCGCCGCCCTGGGCTATGGGTTAAGTGATGCCGAACTACTGTTGGTAGTTGACTTTGGTGGCGGAACCTTGGATATGTCCTTGGTGCAGCTACACCGCAGTGCGGGTAATAATCGCCATCCCCTCGGCTTTATTCTCAAATGGGGCGATAAATCCTTTCGCGAGAAATCCGGGCAAAAACTCGAAACCGCCAAAGTTTTAGCCAAGTCCGGCCAAAACCTCGGCGGTGCTGATTTAGATAACTGGCTCCTTGATGAGCTGGCCAGCCGGGAGGGGTTACCGAAAACCCCCCTCACCTGTCGCCTCATGGAACGGCTGAAAATTGAGTTATCGTCTCGCTCTGAGGCGACGGAGGTGTATTTTAATGAGGAAACCTTCGAGAGTTATGAGTTAACGGTGAGCCGATCGCAGTTTGAGGAGATCCTGAAACAGCAAAAGTTCTTTAAACGGTTAGATGAGTCGTTAACCCAAGTCTTACAGCAAGCCCGACGACAGGGATTAGAAACCCCTGATATCGATGCCGTGTTACTGGTGGGGGGAACCTCGCAAATTCCGGCGGTTCAAAACTGGATCCGACAATGGTTTCGGGCCGAGAAGATTCGCTGCGATCGCCCCCTCGATGCGATCGCCACCGGCGCCTTACAACTCACCCAAGGCATTGCCCTCAAAGACTTTCTCTATCACGGCTATGGGATTCGCTACTGGAACCGTCGTAAAAATGCCCATGATTGGCATCCGATTATTCAACCCGGACAACCCTATCCCTTAGAGCGTCCCATTGAACTCTCGTTAGGGGCCTCAATGCCCAACCAGCCCAAACTGGAGTTGGTTCTAGGAGAAATGGCCGCCGAAGCCCCGAAAACGGAAGTCTTTTTTGATGGCGATCGTTTGATTACCCGACAAGCTGAGGCGGACGTTAACGTCATTCCCCTCAATGACAGCGATGGCGGACGCACGATCGCCAGTTTAGACCCGCCCGGCTCTCCGGGGAGCGATCGCGTCAAAATTCAATTTCGTATCGATGAGGAGCGTCTTCTACGCATCACGGTCGATGATTTACTGACCTCAAATCGCTTGATGGATAACCAAGCCGTCGTGCAACTGAGTTAAATCCCCTCAAATCGACTCTCCCATCACACCTCGGCAAGTCTCTAACACCTGCTCATCAGTAGCCGTGAGGCCATCTAAGGGTTGGAAACCGGGGATATTGGCGTTAGTCGCCCCCTGACCCGCCGCGACTAAGGTATCTCGGCGAATCGCCAAGTTGAAATCATAGGTCTGATCACTGTAGCTGTCTTGGATGTTTAGGGCTAACTGATTCTCCTCAAGACGACCCTCGAAGCAGTCAAACGAGGATGAGGGCATATAGAACCCGCCCACAATGCGATCGCCATCAGCTTCAAAGACCATATAGGTTTCACCCAACTGATTGGCCTCAGGCACTGACCCATAGACATATTCCCCATCGTCGAGATTTGCCGGGGCCTGATCTCGGCGGGCCGCAACAGACACCGACTCAGCCAGGGCCGTTCCCGCCACCCCTAAGCTGAGACAGAGTCCCAAAACCATCGCAGCGGCTTTGCCCTGGCGTTGTAACCACTGTTGGGGGTTGATATAGTTATTAAACATAAGTATTTATCCGGGTTCCGAACTCAATAAACCTATTGTCTCGGATTGGGGCGATCGCCGTCAGTGACCCTAGGACAGATTTTTAGGCGATCGCATCACCCGCCCTAAGTGATATCACTTACGCATTCGGCGTGACATAAATCACCATTATCAGAATCATCAGGATCTCAAAACTGTTGTAACTGGGCCGCCTCGTTAAAAAAGCGTTGTCCTAAACTGGCAATCAGGAGACTGGTGGCGATAAAGTCCGTCAGAGCGATGGCAAACATGACCAGCATTTGATAAGCCGCCGCATCAATGGGATTAGCCCCACTCAACAACTGTCCCGTGACGATTCCCGGTAGAGTGACTAACCCCACCACCATCATCGAGTTGACAATCCGCACCGTTCCCGCGCGAATCGCCTGCTTGCGGTAGTTGGCTAAGGCCTGTCGGGGAGTCGCCCCGAGGCTGAGATAGGTTTCAATCTCTAAGGGATGATGCTCAATTAAACTTACAAACCGCTCCCCGGCGATGGCCGCTGCATTCATGGCATTTCCCATCATCATCCCTCCTAGGGGAATCAGATATTGAGGATTCGACCAAACCGCCGGCTGACGTAGGACCAAGAGATTGATATAGAGCAAGGTTAGGGCGCTACTTAAGGCAATGGCCCCCCAGACTAACATGAACAATCCCGGAAGTTTGCGGCTAATACGATTGCGGGCCACCACCGCCGCTAAACTAACCATCACTAGCAAGACGATGATCAGGATTAGGGGATTTCGCCAGGTGAAAACCACTTGTAGGATTACCCCCAGCATCAGTAACTGAAGGGTGGTGCGGGCGGTGGCCAGGGATAACTCTAGGGTTAGCCCCAATTCTTGCCAAGCCGCAATGGCGATCGCGATCGCTGCCATACCCACGGCGATCGCTAAATCGATTAAATCTAGTTGAATATAACCCACGTTGTTGAGTTAGACCTTTTTTAACTAATATCTCTTAAGACACCGAGTAACACCGGTTTTCCATAGAAACGAGTTCGGACTCCATAAATTTCCACTAATACTCGTTTTCCTCCCTTGCGTTGTCCTTGAAAAATACAGGAAACACAGTCCGTTTGGCCACGAATACATTTATAAACCTGTTCTGATACTCGATCATAGTGTTCATTAGTAACCAGAGAAAATATCCCTTTTAGATTTGCCAACTCTTGCCGTTTATAGCCAAAAATTTTGGCGAGTTTTGGATTAGCATAGATGAATTTTCCATCCCAAACGACAATATAAAGCCCCAACGTATTTAAACGACTTAACCGAGAGTGACGGAGATCGTCGGCCAGGTCATCTCCATGCGATCGCCGGCGGCGTGATCCCGGAGAGGGCCGAGAGGACGAGGGGCGGTTGGAGGGAGGCGGCGGTGGTGGTGGTGGCCGGGAGGGAGGATCGGCCGATGGCGGCGATCGCAGCGGAGGAACACTCGACTGAGCCGAACCCGAGGACATCCGCAACCCCGGTGGTGAGGAAACCGAGGGCGTTTCTCGCTCCGGGCTTAAACAGCGTACCACCTCTAACACCAGCCCAATCCGCACCGCCACCGCCTCCATTAGTTCAGCCATCTGAGCCCGAAAATGGCCTTGGTCTGGGTGCATTAAGGTAATAATGGCTAAGACCGTGTTGTTCCGCAGCACCGGCACACAAAGAACAGAGCGAACATGATAGGGTTCACCGGGCAATTGTAGCCAACGCTCATCTAAGGTCGTATCCGTAATAATGCCAATTTGTCGCTGTTGATACACCCAACCGGCTAAGCCTTGATGCAACACACGCCCAACTAACGACTCGCGCTCTTGGCGAATAATGGCCCCCCGAGCCAACACCGACTCAATTACCGTCCCCGCTTCATCGAGTAAAAATAAACTACTATCCTCAACTCGGGTTAAACGATTAGCACTACGGAGGACTTGTTGAGATAACGCCCGTAATAACAGAGTTGGGGACGGATGTTCACCACAGGCCAAGACCGTTCGCAGCAATTCCGCTTGTACCTCATCGGCCTGATTTTCCAGCCGTACCTGTTCAAACTCCTGGCGAACCGCCTTGAGTTCTTGGATGAGTTGCTCTTTTGTCGGTTCGCGATCGTCCATACTAGGGTTTAGCGACGAGAAAGACTCTCGGACGGAGTAGCGTAGCTATGGTGACATCGTACTCGATATCGCCCCTAGAGCGGCTTTCCCTCGGGGCGTTAAGGTCTTGAGGCCTCGGCGATAGACAGAAGGCATTTCTCGGTAGAATTGCCATAGATGTTACGGAGTTATTCAGTCTTTTGGGAAATTTGGTCTTAGTTACCGGAGCGGCCCGCTCTGGAAAAAGTGAGTTTGCCGAACGGCTGGCCGAGCAACACAAGGGTATTGTCACCTATATTGCCACTGCCCGCAGCAATTCCCAAGATCGAGATTGGCAAGCTCGCATTGAACGTCACCGTCAACGTCGCCCCCGTCATTGGCGGCTTCAGGAGGTTCCCCTTGCCATTAGTGCCTGTCTTGAGCAATGGAATCATCCCCAAAATTGTCTGTTGCTCGACTCATTAGGGACTTGGGTGGCCAACACGTTAGACGAGTCTGACACAGACTGGGGCGATCGCCGTCAAACATTTTTGCATCAGGCCACCAACTTCCAAGGAACTTGTATTCTCGTGGCCGAAGAAACCGGTTGGGGCGTCGTTCCGGCTTATCCATCAGGGCGAATGTTTCGCGATCGCCTCGGCGAACTAACACGTCATCTTGGGGCCATGGCTGATCAAACCTATCTAATCGTTGCCGGTCGCATCCTTAATCTAACCGAAATCGCTGATCCCCTTTAGGAAGTTCCCCAGAACAAGTTTAAACTGCATCAGAGCCGTTTGCCCTCGTGATTTTACCTTTATCTTAAGAATCTATACCAATTTAGTGAACGATCTCTCCTGACAAATCGTTTAACATAGGACTAGAGTTCTATCGTTGCGCACTTTTATGGCTTCTGAAACGCAAGTTAAACAGTATTTAGCTGATTGGTTTCAGCTCGGCAAAAAACTGATTGTCAACAACCAGGCAGAACTCCCCTATCCCCTCTTTGAAGGCAGTGACTATAGCCGAGCCTTTGAACAGTGTTGGGCCGCTGTATCCTGTTCCAAACTTAGCTATCATTCCTACCTCGAAGGCACAGAAATTAGTATTGGCCAACTCCTTGACGATGACTGGGACATTTCCCCTTGCGCCCGCTGCACCATGCCCATTGCCCTACCCGTGGCTGGCGTGAGTCCGGTCTTGTGTCCCTGTCATGACCTGCCCTCCTGGCCCAATATGGATCTTCCGAAACCCAGACAGCCCGTCAACACTCAAGAGAGTTTGCGGGACATTTGCCGCCGCCTAGTGGCCAACCACGATTAAACCGGTACCGCCGTTCGCTGTTTGGGAACGTCGTAGCTTAAAAAATCATAAGCGAGGTCAGTTTGCGGAAAAATGGCCCGGGCTTCATCCAGTAAATCCTTAAGATCTAGGTCATTTCCTGGAGCATAGCGGGGACTAAAATGAGTCATAAAAAGCTGTTTTACCCCCGCCGCCAAGGCCACTTGAGCCGCCATCGTCGACGTCGAATGCAACCGTTGTTCCGCCAAACTGGCATCTCGGTGAGAAAACGTGGCCTCATGAATTAAAACATCAGCCCCTTGAGCCAAGCGCACGGCGTTCTCACAATAAATCGTATCCGTACAATAGACGAGCTTGCGTCCCGGTTGTGGCTCACCGCAGAGATGACGACCGTGGATTACCCGGCCATCCTCTAGGGTGACCGGGTGTCCCTGTTTGAGTTGTCCATACACCGGTCCCGGTGGGATTCCCAGGGCCTGGGCCTTCGCCACATCAAAGCGTCCCGGACGATCTTTTTCCTCGACACGGTAGCCATGGGCCGGGATACGGTGATCGAGGCGATCGCACAACACCCGATAGTCCTCATCCTCATAAACTAGCCCCGGCTTGTGCTTATGAATCGTAATCGGATAATGCAAATGGGTATGAGAATAGCGCGCACAAGCTTCGAGATAATTTTCGAGCTGGGGGGGACCGTACAAATCAATGCGATCCGGCGCTCCCGCTAGGCCAATACTGGCCAGGAGTCCCATTAAACCAAATACATGATCCCCGTGCATATGGGTAATAAAAATACGGCGAATCCGCCCCACCTTCAGATCACTCTGGAGCAATTGATGTTGCGTTCCTTCCCCACAGTCAAATAGCCAAATCTCACCCCGTTGTTTCAGGCGCATGGCTAAACTGGACACATTTCGCGATCGCGTCGGGACACCCGAACTGGTTCCTAAAAAAACGATTTCCACTCGCTTGACTCTCGTTAAGGAAATTGGCAGCTTGACATCCTCCCACGCTAATTCAAAGAATATAGCGTGGGATTCCCACCATCACTGATGAGGTTTCCTCTTTCTACGACTCGGCTTACCTTGAGGAGTTTCCCCACCCAAGCAGAGGTCGATATCTCCGGAGGCGTGAGTTTCCGTATGCCCTACGGTACTTACTTAGTAAACCGGGTTGGAGTTATCTGTCTTCCCTCTCAGGACAGAACTAACTTCAAGCCTCCGAGCTTACTATGGTATCCTAACACCGACCTAGGTCTATCTTCGAGTCGTCGGTCACTTTTAAGGAGAACCAAAGGATGCTGCTACTGAAAATTGCCGCGTCTGTGACGGGCCGATCAAGGGAAACGGCTCAGCAGGGATCATCGCAAACTAGAGAAAACCCCCAGCAGAACCAGAAAACGAGCAAGCGAAGGCGCAACGGATTTCCTCATTTCTGGCGAGGGATGACCAGTCTTTGTTTTTGGGCATTTTCCCTCGTTCCTGGCCTAGCCCTTGAACTCCGAGTCGCCGTCGAGAAAAACGTCGGTGAACTCACCGTGGGCAGTTCAACCCCCGCCCGCATTCGCAGTCGCTCCGGGACCGTCCTCGGTAACCTCAGCCAGATGAATGCCTTTGTCGCCCGCTCCACCGGGCAAGCCGTCGCCCTCGATCGCTGGCAAGGGGATCAGTTATGGATTGAACCCACGAATCATGGCCATGTTTATATTGGCGATCGCTGGTATCGAGGCAAAGTTCTCATCGTCCGAGGACGCTACGGGGTCACCGCCGTGAACTACGTTGACATCGAATCCTATCTCTACAGCGTCCTGGGCGCAGAAATGGGGGGCAATTGGCCCATCGAAGCCCTAAAAGCCCAAGCCGTCGCCGCCCGCTCCTACGTCCTCTACCAGCGCGATCGCTACGGCAATGGCACCTACGATGTCGGGGATAACACCTTCTGGCAAGTCTATCGCGGGATGCAGGAAGAGTCGAGCCAAACCCACCGAGCCACTGACGCCACCCGAAGCCAAGTCCTCAGCCATAATGGCCAGGTCATTGAGGCCGTCTTTCACGCCTCCTCCGGGGGCCACACCGAAGATGTCGAACAGGTTTGGGACGAAGTCAAACCCTATCTCAGAGGCGTTCCCGACTTCGATCACGACTCACCCAACTATCACTGGCGCGAATCCTTCTCACAATGGGAAATTACCCGGCGACTCGGTGGCGTAGGAACCGTGGTGGGAATTTTCCCGGAACAGCAATCCCCCAATGGCCGCTTAGTGACCGCCAAAGTGGTGGGATCGGCTGGAACAGCTATTGTTGACGGAGAGGACCTGCAAGCGGCCCTGGGGCTGCGCAGTAGTTTGTTTACCGTCACCTCCGGAGGCGGCTATTTCACCCTCTCGGGGCGAGGCTTTGGTCATGGTGTGGGGATGAGCCAATGGGGCGCAAAACACCTGGCAGAGCGGGGCTATAGTTACCGGCAAATTCTCTCCCATTACTATCGCAACACCCAATTAGCTCAGTTACAGAGCCAATAATCTGGCCCTCAACGGCTACAAATTTTTAACTTCGCTACCATGGGAGCTATAGACACCCTTGAGGACATCACTATGCCCGATAAAAACTACTCCTGGAAAGGAAGCCCCAACGCTGGACTCGTGCTGACCATTTTGGCGGGACTCGGTGCTGTTGCTATTTTGTTTGTGGGCTTTAGCGGCTAACCTCCTCCTCGACCGGTTCAGTCCAGACAATCGGCCGTCGTTGCGGATCAAGACGTTGGGTTTCTTCCTCAATCAGAGTTCGCACCTGAGTTGGATCAAAGTAGCGGCTGAACTGTCCCTGTAACCCCTGCACCTGCGATCGCGTCGTTTCGACCTCGTCATGAAGTTGTTCGAGTTGGTCTTGGCTCGTGGTGTAACTCGGGACCAGTTGGCTTAAGGCCGCGATCGCCCCCAGGGAAACCGTAACATCCACCGTCAGCTTCAACCCCGTTTCCAAAACAGACGTCCAGGAACGGCTATTCCGTCGCCGTCGCGGCTGAGGCGAAGGACGACGACGAGGACGACGGGGTGAAGCTCGAACCTCACCGGGATGCGGAGCGCGAGACAGGCGTTCAGGGGCGTTCATGATTCAGTCTGAAGATAAGCTCACATCGATTGACCTGCTGTGAATACAGCATGAGTGGGGGGAATAGTTCAAATTGAACCGAAACAGAGCCATTTTGGCAAGCCGACTGACGCACCCCATCTCCTACTCCCGAGATCCCCCTCTAGTTTAACCAAACTCAGAGCCACAGAACTCCCATTTTGGAAAACCTTTCCGTCTAGCTAGAACCGGGTCGCCGCAACTGGCCAAAGCAATGGGAGTCCCGCACGTGGCGAAACTCCCAGAACAGACAGACCAACAAGAACTCGTTGGATGACCGTCTTATTTATAAAGTTCCGTCGACAGGCGGAACGCCAGGACACCCGGAATAATGGCGACAACTAACGCAGCTAAGACTTGAATATCAGACATAAGACCTGAAAACTCCTGTATATTTAGTTCAATCGTTCACTACTCTCGATCAAAGTTAACGATTTTGAGCAAAAGTGTAATAATTTTTCATAAAAAAACACGAGAATTGGCCCGAAATTTGGGGCCGCCACCGCCCCAGAACCGACGCCACTCAGCCTGAGGGCGTCAGTTCCTTTATGAGTGAAACAAACCTCGTTATTCTTCTAGCCAAGGTTTCAGCGCCGGCGTCCAACTGACCAGTTCCCCTTCAGAGAACCATAAGTCAATCTCCCGATTCGCCGTTTCCACCGCATCAGAGCCATGAATGAGATTGCGTCCGATATTTAAGCCAAAATCACCGCGAATGGTTCCTGGAGTCGCCGTCAGTGGGTTGGTTGCGCCAATAATCGTGCGAGCGCCGGCGACCACGCCGTCTCCTTCCCAAACCATCGCCACCACCGGAGAGGAGGTAATAAAGTCCACCAATCCTTTGAAAAACGGCTTATCCCGGTGAACATCGTAATGTTGTTCTGCCAATTCCTTGCTGACGGACATCAGCTTTAGCCCAACGAGGGTGAAGCCTTTGGCTTCAAAGCGGCGAATCACCTCGCCCACGAGTCCCCGTTGTACGCCGTCAGGCTTAATCATCAAAAATGTTCGTTCCAAGATAACCTCCTCAAAATTGCATCAATTTACACAAACTTTAGACTATCGCAACCTGTCCCGTTTGCGGCCGGTTTAGCGTAGAACTCCCCTTAGCGTTGCAGGCGGTTTAGAGTCGCTTCCATCACATCCGGGGTCTGTCCAGATACCGCATAAACCAAGGCTTCCCGATAAATGCGTTGGGCCGGATGTTGACAACTGTTGGCCGCGCCCCCCGAGGCGGCGATCGCCCCATAGCTACAGCGGCCCGCTAAGTCAATGGCCCAGGCCCGCAACGTCAGGCGATCGCCATAAGACCGCGTCCCCTCATCTTCACTCTCAAAAAAAGCCTGACGACAAGCCTGCAATTCAGCATCCAGAGTCTCCCAGCTTTGCCGCAAAAACGGGAGTTGCTTTTTCTCAGCCGCCTGCTGCAACACATCCAACCCGGCCCGAGCGCAACCGAGGGCAAAAAAGCCATGATGTAGCACATTGGCTTGACTGTTCTGCTGCATCCAATGGGGCGGCTTGAGACATAGCACCTGCTCATCAGGTAAGAACCACCCCTTCACCTCGGCGGTGACCGTATTGGTGGACGTCAACGCCGCCATCTCCAGCGGCGAACTCATCTCAATCTCTCCCCCTCGCTCCTCCTGACAACTGCGGAAGGGCATCATACCAAATACCGAGGTTCCATCCGGCAACATCGCCCCCAAAATAAAGCTCTCAAACAGCGTCGCCCCCGTAATCCAGGGAATAAAGCCATCGAGTTGGTAGCCTCCAGGAACCAATCGCGCCTGCATCGGCGGTGGCCCCGGACGACGCAGGTGAGAAAAGCCGACCCCCACCCGTCGCTTCCCTGTCGCTAAATGAGGTAAATAGTCCTCTCGTAAGCCAGAATTGGAGCTGCGGCTGATCAGGGCGGCGGCACTTTGATGCTGGGTTTGTAGGAAGGCCAAGGCCCCGGAATGGCGGGAGATGGTTTCTTGGAAGCGACGAAAGAGAACTTGGTTGTCGGCCCGTAGGGTGAGCAACTCGCGATCGCCCAAGCCCAGAAAAGCCGTTTCTAGGGCCTGACAATCACGATCAATGAGATTGGCCTGGGGGGAGACATACTCATCTAAATAGGCTTCAGCCAGATCGAGGGGAGAAGAGGTAACGGTCATACAGCAGTTGAGAGTTGCGTGTTGAGGGTTAGAGACAGCTAACGGGAATTACGCCATTGAGGATAGGGCCGTCCGGAGAATCCCTAGGGCGCGGTCAACCTCCGCCTCTGAGACAATCAGGGGAGGAACGAATCGCACCACCTTGGGGCCAGCGGGAACCAGTAGCAGTCCTTGTTCCATGACCGCTTTCACCACAGCAATTGAAGTTAACTCAATCTCTGCCTTGAGTTCGAGGCCATTGATTAGCCCCCAACCGCGAACCTCAGCCACAACAGCCGGAAACTCCGTGGCCATCGCCTGCAATCCTTGGCGTAACTGTTGCCCGCGATCGCGCACCTGTTGCAAAAATCCCGGTTTCTCCACCATCTGACAGACGGACAGCGCCACACCACAGGCGAAGGGATTACCGCCAAAGGTACTGGCGTGATCCCCCGGTTCAAAGACATCACAGCTCGACTTACACAGCAGCGCACCAATGGGAATTCCACCGCCGAGGCCCTTAGCACTCGTGAAGATATCCGGTTCAATACCTAAGTTCTCATAGCCCCAGATCTGTCCCGTCCGCCCCACACCGACTTGCACCTCGTCGAGAATCAGCAAAATATCCTTCTCATCACAGAGTTGGCGGACTCGTTGGAAAAATTCCTTGTCCCCTGGGCGAACCCCCCCTTCTCCCTGGAGAGCTTCTAGCATAATGGCCGCCACTTGGGGCGTTTCGGCATCTAACTCGGCAAGGGTGGCCTCTAGGGCTTCAATGTCGTTATAGGGGCTATAGACGAAGCCAGGAACCAGGGGATTAAAGTTTTTTTGATATTTGGGTTGTCCAGTGGCGGTAATGGTGGCCAGAGTGCGGCCATGGAAACTGGCGGTCGCGGTGATGATGGTGGGCGCCTCGATACCTCGGACCGTGTGGGCATATTTGCGGGCCAGTTTGATGGCTCCTTCGTTGGCTTCGGCCCCGGAGTTACAGAAAAAGGCGCGATCAGCCGCCGAATGGGTCACGAGCCATTCGGCTAATTCTCCTTGGGGGGGAATGTAATACAGGTTCGAGACATGGTGCAGGGTCTTGATCTGCTCGGTTACGGCTTCGATGAGCTTGGGGTGAGCGTGACCGAGGGTACAGGTGGCAATTCCGGCCACAAAGTCTAAATACTCTTTTTCCTGGGCATCCCAGACCCGACAGCCCTCGCCGTGGGTCAGAGCGATGGGAAACCGTCCATAGGTTTTCATCACATACTGGTCGAAGGTCGCGGTGTCGTAGGGGGTGGCGTTGGCTTGATCGAGGGTAGTGTCTGGACTCACAGATTTGGCTCCTGTTGAGGATAGTCGAGTTGAGGGGTCTGTCGGGAGGCGATCGCCGGCATCGCCGGCCGTGACGCCGCCCTTGAGAATACCCTCGATTCTAGATCGCTCTCTGGGAAGATGCGACATCTGACCATGGCGATGACATGACAATTTCGGCTTTGCTGTTCGCAACGCTCGTCTAGGAGCCTAACCCCACCGTTAACTGCCAAAAGTTAAGAACGCCGGTATCTCCCGCCGCGCGATCGCAGACCTTTAACGCCCAGTTTCCTTCGGCAGAGCGGCCCAACAAACGCTTAAGTTGAGGGGTATTGTTGAAATCATAGCTTTGCCGGAACAGTCCTTGGCCACGAATCCCTCGCCCCTGAAGCATCACTGTCTCCCCCTCGGGGGTCAAGACCATGACCTCCACATCTCCCCAGTCGGGATGGTCGAGTTCTAGCGTAATCTCTACTTCAACAACCGTTAAGCGGTCGCGAACCCGAATCGGACTGGTGATCCCATTGGCGTCACCATCGGGAATCGCCATCTGACGCTCATTGCGGCCACGCACCCGTCGAGTCACGGATAACGGCACTTGAGACTGTTGTTTCGCCGCTAAAACCGCTTGGTAGGCGTTGACTTTGCCATAGCCAAACCACTTAGAATGACCATCGCCGTCATACTGGCCAAAGCGAGTGCCTAACTGGGGATCACTCTCGGGATCGACAATCTTATCGGCCGTTTTCTCTAAAATGGCTTTCACCTCCGCCGCCGTGAGGTTGGGATTGACCGATAACACCAAGGCCGCCACCCCCGCCACCAAGGGACAGGCGCTGGAGGTCCCACCAAAGCCATGGGTGTAGTCACTGGGACTGTAGCCTCGATCGCCGCTGCGATCGCTCGTAAAGACCCCTTTCCCCAACAAGGATTTACGAATCACTGGGGCGGTATTCACATAGCCGGTTTCCTGAAGCCAAATTCCGGGGGGGGCATTATTACTCGGAGCGCAGACGGAAATTTCTTGCCCCCAGTTACTGTAGGCGGCTTTCTGATTTAAACTCGTACAGGCCGACACAGCAATCACCTCGGGATGGGCGGCAAAGCCACTGAGCCACTTGGTTGTCCCTGAGAGAATGTTTTGGGTCCAACCCTGTTCGTTGATCTCCCCCTGGGTGGGACGATTGGCGTTACCGGCAGCAAACACGATGACAGCGCCTTTGCCATGACGGCCGAGCCGCGCCGCCCGTGTTAGGGCCGCCCGTTGCCGCATCGAGAGACGGAAATAGACGGCGCTGGCCCCCCAACTACAGGAGATGACTGAGGCCCCCCGCTCGATGGCCCAGTCAAACAACTCTTCGATGGAACGGTCGTCTAAATAGCCCGTGGTGGCTAGGGGCATGAGGGCGCAACCGGGGGCAATGCCGACGATTCCCTCGCCGGTTTCTTCGGCTAGGCACACTCCGGCGCAGGCGGTACCGTGGTTGTCACTGTCTCGTTCGGGTAGGGGTAAGCCATCGCGATTGCGGAAGTCTCGGGGGGCGACGATTTTACCGATACCTTGAAAGTCGGGGTGGTTTAAGTCAATGGCATCATCGGCAATGGCCACGACGATACTGCGATCGCCTCGGGTGATGTCCCAAGCCTGTTCGGCGGCAATATGGGAGTCTGGGGCTAAGTCTGGCCCCCCATGATGGTTGAGATACCACTGTTGGGGATAGTAGCGATCGCTCGGTCGATAACTTGGGGCGCTGTGGGTGACAATGTTCGGTTCAGCGGCCAGAATGTCCTCACGCTCGATGAGTCGATTGGCAATTTTGATGGGATTTTCGAGCGCCTCTCGGGTGACTCGGTAGATAAAGGCATGGTCTAGGCCCACGAGGGGGGTTTCATCGCCTAAGCCTAAGGACTCGGTTAGGGCCTGACGCGCCGGTTGGCTGACGGATTCGGCAAACTCGATGGTGAGATCGTCAGCTAGATAGACTAGGGTTCCTGGATTGTCCACGAGGGAATAGACATGGCTGACAAAGGCGACATCGGGGCGATCGCGAGTGCGGTCCATGGTTGGGGTGAGTTGGCTGGCCTCGGCCACCTCGAACTCAAGCAGGACCGCCTCGGTTCGCGACCCCACCGGGATTTGATTCAAACACTGGGCCGTCACCTGTTGCGCTAGGGTTGAAATCACCTCAGGCGCTTGTGGACGAGCGGTGAAACGAGTTTCAGTCTTTCTGAGGGCAAGGGTTTCGCCTCCCCGTTGTAGTGTTAAGTCATCGGCCACGTTCGACACCTCCGGCTCATGTTAGGTTAGCCAAAATCCACCGCTATCTTAGCTGACAACGGTCAGAGGATCTCCGGATTGATCCCCTTATACAGCGAAATGTTAAGATACCCCTGCACTCTTAACACTGTTGAAGTGATCGAGCTCTAGCCCTGCACCTCCATCTCTTTAGGGCATTTGCCAAAGACGAGATGTTAGCAGAACCTAAAACTCTTGTAAAAAAAAGTTTTGCCACCGTAAATCGTCAACGTTCAATTGCTATCCCAGCACTCTCTCGTTAAAACTCCCCATTGTAACTGGTAACTCTGTCCATGCTCCTCCAATCTAAGCCCCGTTTCTGGCACCTATCCTCCGCTACGACGATGCTGTTGGCGATCGCCGCCTCAACTCTTACACCGACAACAGCCCAGGCTCAAACCGAGACGAACCCACAAACGGCCATTCGGGTTCCCATGGAAGACAGCGTTCTCAGCCTACCGGGCATCGAATCGCTAATTGAAGACGCTACCACCGCTGTCTCAGATCAAGACTACAGCTTAGCAATTCGCAAGCTCCAAGAAGCACGGGAAATTAGTAATCAACTCTCGAACTTTTATCAGCAGCTTTCGACGAACTTTTCGGGTATTGACAACCGGATTTTCCAACGACAACGCGATCAAGCCCTTGAAGCGGCACAACTGCGGGATACGGCCACCTATCAACTGGCTCGCCTCCATCGCGCTCAGAACAACCCGGAACTGGCCGTTCCCCTGTTGGTTCAGGTGGTACGCTCCCAAAATCCCACTCGTCCTCTGGGGAATCAAGCCTATCGTCAACTTTATGAACTCGGGTTTGTTAGCTCGGATTTTCCCCTCGAATCTGAGCAAGCTGAACCCGAACCTGAGGAGATGGAACCGGTTGAGGGCGAGGATCGCAATGAACTAACCGAGGCCCGCGAAGATCTCGAAGCCGCCACGGAGGTTCTCGATGAGCAAGAAGCACAGGGTGAGACGCCAGCGGTTTTGGCTTCGGATTCTCTGTTGACCTTTGTGGGCATCGATCAGTTAATGGATGATGCTAGTGCAGCAGTCTCCAATGAAGACTATGAGGGCGCAGCCGCGACATTGCAAGAGGCCCGAGAGTTAGGCAATCAGGTGTCTAATCTCTATCAAGATCTGGCCTCGGCGTTCTCGGGACTGGATGGGCCGATTTTTGAGGAACAACGCAATTTAGCCCTCAGCGCCGCTCAACGACGGGATGAAGCCACCTATCAGTTGGCGCTCCTCCATCGCTCTCAGGATAATCCTGAGTTGGCAATTCCGTTACTGGTGCAAATTGTTGAATCTCAAAATCCAACTCGGGATTTGGGGCAAAATGCCTATCGCCAATTGTTTGAGTTGGGCTTTGTCAGTGAGTCCTATCCCCGCAGCCGCAACTAAAACATACTGGGGGCGAAAAGGTTTCGCCCCGGTCGCGGTGGACTATTTATAACCCTGAATAATCTGTAAGCTTCCTCCGGCATGGAGTTGCCGATCGCAACGCTGAAAGCCCACAGCGGAGAGTAATCCTGGTAGATCGGTTTCAATGAATGTCCAGGCGGTTTCGGTTTCAAATACCCAGAAAAAGGGCGCGAGTCCTAGCCAAAAGAGTGGATTGGTTGGACGATGAAAGTCGGCGATCGCAAAGATACCCCCAGGTTTAAGGACTCGGAAAACCTGCCACACAATTCGATTGAGGGTCTCTGGGTCCATTTCATGCAAGGCGGCACTGGTATGAACGAGGTCAAAGTGATTATCCTCAAAGGGGAGATCTTGGGCAAAGGCTTCGACATACTTCGCCTGGGGAACGTTCTGTTTGGCCCGTTCTAGGGAGAGAGGTGAGGCATCTAAACCAATGACTTGGTTGGAGCGTTCTACTAAATATTGGGTTGTTTGTCCACTGCCGCAACAGAGATCTAAAATGGTACTGTCGGGCTGGATGTCGAGGTTTTGTAGGGCTAAGGTGCGGAAGCGATCTTCTCCGCCGACGCTGAGCGCGGCGGTTCGAGAGATGCTGTCATAAAGCCATTGATAACGGTAACTGAGGTTACGTAAAAATGTTGCCATGTTCTTTTAAAGGAGTTTTAAATTGCTTGAGAGTCTAAGTTTTGAGGGGTTTTCTTGAAGGTTTTGCCTCGTTTTTAATTTATTTTTTATCCATTAAACTGTTTTTGAAAACTGCTGAAGTCGTGAATATTTCTCAACGAGATATATCAATGGGGATTCAATGGGGATCTGCCTTTTTAGTGATGTTTTTGCTCTTGGGATATAATACGTTAATTAGTCTCTTACTCGCTAGTACGGGGGGCATTGCCGCCGGAACGATCGCCTCGGCTTGGAGCGATCGCCGTCTCCCGGATAACCCCCCGCCTCAGTTTCCCTCGGATGCCTTTCGTCGCTTTGGAACCGAAGAACCGCCCCACCATCTTCAAGAGTTAGCCCAACGTCAGGCTCGCTACCATCACCAGCGACAGGTGATCCATCGAGGTCGTCCCTCGCCGCTGTGGGAGGTGTTTTTAGCCCGGTTGGGGGTCATTCAACGCTGGGATTTTGGCTCCCCGGCCAAGTCCTCTGACTCCGATGAAGCGGAGGACTCGGAAGACTCGCAGGACTCGAAGGCTGATAATAACTGACAGACATCGTCGTCGCTGGTGGGGGAAAAGTCCTCATACCAGAGTCCCAGATAGCGGAAGGGATGGGGGGTGGCCCCACAGATGACCTCATCGACCTGACGACGAAGATCCTCGCAAATTAAAGGGGCCGCTAGGGGGACAGCGACGATTAACTGACGGGGCGCTTGAGCGCGTATACTGGCGATCGCCGCCAACATGGTGGCCCCCGTGGCCACGCCGTCATCGACTAAAATGACCGTGCGATCGCGAATCACCGGCGCTGGACGATCACCCCGATAGCGTTGTTCTCGACGCTGCAACTCCTGGCGTTCTTGGGCCACAACCTCGGCGAAGGCCTCAGGAGCAATCTGACAGCGTTCTAAGACGGGGCCGTTGTGGCTGATTTCATCCCCTGAAGCAATGGCCCCCATGGCTAACTCAGGATTGCCCGGAACCCCCAGCTTACGCACTAAGCAAACATCTAGCGGGGCATCGAGGGCCTCGGCGATGACCGCCGCCACCGGCACACCGCCCCGAGGAAGTCCCAAGATCAGAACATCTCGGCGTTGACGATAGGCCGTTAAGCGTTCGGCTAACTGCTGTCCAGCTTCGGTGCGATCGCGAAAAATCGGAGTCGTCATTGGTGTCTCCTCGATAATAGCAACGTGGAGAACCCCAGACACAGACCCAGCTTAGGGGGGCCAGAAATGTTAAGGGGACAAGATATTGTCCTTAAAAGCTAATAATTCTGAGTTTCCCACATTTAAAGGATAGCGAAACGGTACAGTAGTCCTAGCCCAATTCAGGTCTGTTCTTGGACCTGATTCCCTGTCCTGAGAGTTTGCAACCGGAGCTTAGGAACCTTGACCCACTCTTCCCCCACTCATCGCCTCCTTGATGCCGCGCAACATGGTGATCTCGAAAACGTCGAGCGCTGTCTGAGTCAGAACGCTGACCCCAATGTTGGCGATCGCCACGGAACCACCCCCCTGATGTTCGCCGCCGCTCAGGGCGCGGTGAGGCTCATACAAGTACTGATCCAGGCGGGGGCTGATGTCAATCAACAACGACAAACCTTTGGCGTCTCAGCCTTGATGCTGGCCGCGGCCAATCACCAACGAGAAGCCGTGATGGCTCTGCTTGAGGCTCAGGCGGATGTGAATCTCTGTAACGAAGATGGTAGCACGGCTCTTATGGCCGCAGTCCTCAAAGGCGATACGGTGATCACCCATCTCCTCCTGGAAGCGGGAGCGGCCGTCAATTGTCGGGATCAGCAGGGGGATACCCCCCTCCATTTGGCGGTACAGCAGAATTATCCGCCCCTCGTCGAAACCTTACTCAAGGTTGGGGCGGATGCCAATACCCTCAGCCCCGAGGGTACACCTCTACTCGCTCAAGCCGCTGAACGGGGTCATGAGGCGATTGTTCAACGGCTGCTTGAGGCGGGAGCGGATGTGGATGCTTCGGGAGTCGATGGCGTTACCGCCTTGACTCTGGCGACCGAAGCCGGCCACCGCTCAATTGTGCAACGGTTGCTGCAAGCTAGAGCTAATCCGAATGCCAGCAACCCCGATGGGAGTACGCCGCTGATGGTGGCGGCGGCCACCAATGATTGTGCGATCGCCCAACTCCTCTTAGATGCCGGTGCTAATTGTGAGGCCGAGGATGCTGAAGGGGAAACGGCTCTCAATTGGGCGGTGGTGGAGGGACAAATTGAGATGGTGGATCTGCTCTTACAACGGGGGGCGATCGCCAACCGCGTCAACCGCCTCGGGGATACTCCCCTGTTTGTGGCCGTCTTGCAACAGAAACTCGATCTCGTGCAGCGACTCCTAGCGGCGGGAGCGGACGTGAATAGTGGTCCCCCGGACGACTCGCCCCTCTTGGTGGCCACAGCGCAACAAAACCGAGCGATGGTGCGTCTGCTTCTCGATGCTGGGGGCGATCGCCTCACTGGGGAGGGTCAGGGTCAAACCCCTCTACATTTAGCCGCCCGTTACAATAATAACGACCTCCTGGAGTTGCTCTTGGAGGGGGCATCGGACTGTGATCCCCGCGATAAAACCGGCTCGACTCCCCTGATGTGGGCGGCCCATTTTGGCCATCTGGCAGCGGTGCGATCGCTGCTCGCCGCCGGAGCCGATCCCAGCCTCAAAAACAACGGTGGCCATACCGCTCTCTCCATTGCCGAGTACAATCACAATCAGGGCGCTGTCCAACTCCTAAAACATCCCCCCGCCTGAGGCCTATTGCTTTCTTCCCCCCTGTTCCCTGTTCCCTATTCCCTGTTCCCTTCTTCCCTTCTTCCCCCCTGTTCCCTGTTCCCCATTCCCTGTTATGACCAAGCGATTGATTTCGCTATCCCTTCCTAACATCATTGTTATTGCCACAGTCGTTGTCAGCTTGTTCATTCTCTGGCAACTACAAAGCTTGGTGTTGATTTTGATGATTTCAGTGGTGTTAGCCGCCTCGATCGCCCCAGTGGTGGATCTGAGTGAACGTGTGCTACGACTACCGCGCTGGTTAGCCACAATTTTCACCTATGTCAGCTTGATTTCTGTCTTAACCGGTGTGATTCTGATTATTGGCCCCCCGGTGTTTGAACAGATTGAGCGTTTAGTTCGGCAATTACCGAAACTCTCGGAGGATGTCCTGTCGGCCCTAGAAATGACGGTGATGCGCTTGACGGATGCGCGCCCGGAGTTGGTGTTGGAACTGTTTGACACCCAATCGATTACCCGCTGGCTGATTGGTTCATCTCAGCAACTGGTGTTACGCTCCTACAGCATTACGCGGGGGATTCTCGGAGCGGCGTTTAGTTTGATTCTCTCTCTGTTTATTTCCGGTTATATGGTGGCCGATAGTCGCAAGCTCGTTCACAGCATTGTGCAACTGTTCCCACAACCCTGGGAAGACCGACTGGCAGACCAATCGAAGGTGGTTGGGCAACGGATGGGGGGCTATATTCGCGGCCGAGTGTTGGTCTCGATTATTTTGGCCGTCGCCACCTCAACGGTGTTGACAATTTTGGGTCTGAGAGATTTTGCCTTGGGGTTGGGGGCGATCGCCGGCGTGACCAATTTGATTCCCTTTGTTGGTCCGATTTTGGGGGCGATTCCGGCCTTAATTGTGGCCATCGCCCAAGGCGGATGGATCGTGTTGTGGGTATTACTGCTGTTTGTGATTATCCAAAACCTCGAAACCTATGTTCTCGATCCCCTACTGGTGGGGAGTTCAGTGGGGGTTCACCCCCTGTTTCAGCTTCTCTCGGTCCTCGGTGGGGCGCAAGTTCTGGGTATTATTGGCGCCTTGATTGTTCCCCCCTGGTTTGCTGGGGCCTCGGCCCTGGTGGAAAATCTCTATCTGCGTCCGAAACGCATTGCAGAGGCTCAAAGTCAAAGTGCGGCGATCGCCGTCTCGGCCTCCCCAGTCCCCAGTCAACGGTCGTGACATCCTCCCGACGCTAACCCTTACGGGTATAGCGCGGGCTTCCCTTCCTCGCGGTTGGGGCTTCCTGCTTCTAATCGCTAACGCGAACGCTTCGCGAACGGGGTTCCCAGGCAACCTTCCTCCGCAGGCAGTCTCACCGACTGTCCATCGGCTACAAAGGCAAGACCACGTTGCACTACCACTTGAGCGGCGGCAACATCTCGGTCAGTCGTATATCCACATTCATGGCAATGATGCACTCGTTCGCTGAGTTCCTTTTTCCCGGTCTGCGCTCCGCACTGAGGGCAAGTTTGACTTGTTCGATTGGGGTCAACCTGCGCGAAGTAGACACCCCGCTTCCAGCACACCCACTTGAGGATTTCTAGGAAGCTACCCCAGGCGGCATCCAAACAATGTTTTGCCAGCATCCCGCGACGGGTTGCTTTGAGGTTCAAATCCTCAGCGAAAATCATCCCGGCGTTATCGCAAAGCTTGTGAGCCGTCAGAAAGTGGAACTCACGCCGAACGTTGTAAATGTGTTCATGCAGTTGGCGAATCTTGGCTTGAATCTTCCGGTAGTTAGCAGAACCCTTTTTCTTATTTCTCAATTGGCGTTGCAGCCATCGAAGCTTGCTTTGCAAATTCACGAAAAAGCGAGGACGTTCTACCAATTCACCCGTCGATACAGCTAGGAACTTTTCCAAGCCCAAATCTATGCCAATGGGTTCACCATGAGGCATGACATCGGGAACGGAAATATCCGCTTGCAGAATCAACTGCGCGTACCATCCAGACGGCTTGAAGACGATCCGAACTTGCTTGACCTCAAACCCATCTGGAATGGGTCGATGCAGGTTGATAGGCATCGCTCCAACTTTCGGCAGTTTGATTTCAAATCCGTTGACTGGATTCGATTTGAACTGCGGGAAGACAAACGAACGATACTGACCAAACTTTTTGAAGCGAGGAAATCCGAATCCTCTTTCGGTGTAGAACTTGAACGACTTATCCAGTCGTTTCAGGGCATCTTGCAAGACTTGAGAATGAACCGCTTTGAGTTCTGGAATCCTCTTTTTCGCTTCAGTCAGCGCATTCTGTTGTTTGTAGTAGTCGGGATAGGGCACGTCAGCAGGGATGATGTATTCCTGCCTAATACTGCAAGCAGTGACCGGACATTTACGCGAGTTCATCCAGTCTTTACGCTCTGCCAAGGCGTAGTTATACACGCGACGACATTGCTCCAATCAGTCAAGCATTTGTGCTTCTTGGTCAAGTCCTGGATAAATTCGATAGCTGTAGGTCAAGTTCAACATGGCTACATTCTAACAGATTTACACCTTTTGTTAGAAGCGATAGATAGTGTGTCGATTTTCGGGGCATCGAACCCCTCAATCGACGCGGGGAGTCCATGTCTCCCGACGCTGACCTTGCAGGTACATCGCGGGACTTATAGCTCCGGTGAACCCCTCAAAAGTTAAGACGGATGTTCGGGTGCGTGGGGAACTGCGCGATCGCCTACAGCTTTGCTTGCTCAACTCTGACGTTGTTAAAATGCCATGTCTTACCGTTCTGGGGCGATCGCGCCAAGTTGAGCGAGATTTCGCCGTTGGGCAACTGTCAACCCGGTGGCAGCGGACTTTTGGTTGGTTGACTTAGTGTCGCCGCTTAAATCGAGATTATGAATATTCCCCCGAGAGCGCTCAGGCCTGGATTTATCTGGCCTCGATTGGTCTTTTGTTGAGACGTTTAGCCTAAGGCGCGACTTTTCAGACATCCTCTTACACCTTAACAACCTCCACCAACTCCCGATTCACCGTCTAATGTAGCCGGAATGTCGGTGTCTTCATAGATGTCGGCCAGGGCGATCGCACCGTTCACACTCGCAAGTTGGATGGGATCGGTGGTGGGTACGATCGCCCAGTTACCCCGATCGCCTTTTTGAAAGACTTCAACCTGCTGGCGATCGCTCGAAACGAGGACGTATTCTTCGAGACTGGGAATAGTGCGGTAGTCGGCGAATTTTTCCGTGCGATCGAAACGAGCCGTCGAGGGAGAGAGAACTTCGATAATCAGGCGGGGATATTCGATGTATTGCTCTTTGGATGGGCGATCGCGATCGTCGCAGCTGACAACGACATCAGGATAGTAGTAGGCATTACTGGACTCGACGCGGGTTTTAGTACCTTCGGAGAAGGGACGACAACCAGAACCACGAAGGTGAAGTTTGAGGGTGGTGGCTAAATTGAGGATGATCGCACTGTGATTTAGCGTCCCGCCTGTCATCGCGAAGACTTCACCATCGCGGTATTCGTGGCGGATGGGGCTGATTTCTTCGGCGGCGAGGTAGTCTTCCGGGGTGATGTAGAGGGGATCGTTGGCGAGCATGGTTGGAGTGGTGAGGGGGCTAATTTTAGTGTAGCGATACTGGCTTCAACTTAACGCCGGACAGCCCCTCCAACACAGCAGGGCAATGCGCCCCTCGATCGATTCTTGAATATCACCAAATTTCTCAACCCGAAATTAACGGTTTAGTATCGTCATCGTTCTCAGACAATAATGTAGCCGGAATGTCGGTGTCTTCATAGATGTCGGCCAGGGCGATCGCACCGTTCACACTCGCAAGTTGGATGGGATCGGTGGTGGGTACGATCGCCCAGTTACCCCGATCGCCTTTTTGAAAGACTTCAACCTGCTGGCGATCGCTCGAAACGAGGACGTATTCTTCGAGACTGGGAATAGTGCGGTAGTCGGCGAATTTTTCCGTGCGATCGAAACGAGCCGTCGAGGGAGAGAGAACTTCGATAATCAGGCGGGGATATTCGATGTATTGCTCTTTGGATGGGCGATCGCGATCGTCGCAGCTGACAACGACATCAGGATAGTAGTAGGCATTACTGGACTCGACGCGGGTTTTAGTACCTTCGGAGAAGGGACGACAACCAGAACCACGAAGGTGAAGTTTGAGGGTGGTGGCTAAATTGAGGATGATCGCACTGTGATTTAGCGTCCCGCCTGTCATCGCGAAGACTTCACCATCGCGGTATTCGTGGCGGATGGGGCTGATTTCCTCAGCGGCGAGGTAGTCTTCCGGGGTGATGTAGAGGGGATCGTTGGCGAGCATGGTGGGAGCGGTAAGGGGGTTAAGTGTAGTTTAGCAACACTAATGCCATAACCCCATTCCCATCACAGCCAGCAAAAAACGGAACCTTCGACCAAGAGTCAAGACTCCTGATGCGAAGGTTCCGTTTCTCGTGACTCGATTACGAGCGTTTTTGACGTTGGCGGCGTTGAGCCGAGACAATCGTACCGCGCGTGACCGGGAATCCAGCCACCGGAATCACTTGATGCTGACGTTCCGCCTCAAGTTCTTTGAGTTCCTCATACTCAAGCCAGTGGATACAGTTCACTGGACAGGTATCAATGGCCTCTTGGATCACCTCTTCTGGCTCGCCATCTTGGTTGATGACCCGCGCTCGTCCGTAATCGGGTTCAATGTAAAACGTATTATGGGCGACATGGGCGCAATGTTTACAGCCAATACAGGTGACCTCATCGACATACACGCCCTTTTCACGCAACGCCCCCCCTAATTCCGGCTCGAACCCAGACCGTTCGGGATGCTCCCGTAGAGAGCCGCCGAGTTCGGGTTCCCAGCCTGAACGGTCGTCAGAGACCTGTTGTTGTGGATTTGGGGCATCGGTCATGGTTAACTCCAGCGTTGCAACACCAAACGGATGGAACCGTCTGTTTGGGTTTGTTGTTCTGAGACTTGGAATCCTTGTTTAGCGGTTTCCTGCATCACCGTCGAGAAGGCATACTGTTGGGTGATTTTGCTTAAAAAGCGTTCAACGGGAATCGGCTGATTCCAGAATTGTAGGTCAGCCACCAGGTCGTACGCCTGTCCGTTCCAGCTAAATCCGATATCGTAGCCATTGTCCTGTTCGACAACGATCGCCGCCGAATGAACCTGGCCGCGATAGCCGCGAACATCCTTGGGACCCGCTTTCCAGTCGAGTTTCAGTTCCGTCAGAGCCTGTTGTAAGGCATCGAGGTCACGGATTTGGGTTTTGATATGGCTAAAGTGAGACATAGCTTGGCGAGGGATTTGCTAAATGTTAGGGACAACAGATGAGACAAATGAACGGGCAAACAGTTACCATTGGCTGTAGGATTGAGCCTGAGCCGCTGTTTTTGCCGAGTTTTCTTGGGTTTGTTGGTAGAACTCAGAGGTTTTCTCTTGGTTGAGAACAATTCCGAGTTTTTCCTCGATCGCAGCCGTGACCTCAGCACAGGAGGCTCCGGAAATACCGGTCACCTGTTCGACCACTCTGCCATCGGGGTAAATCGTGAATTCGAGTGTTTCCATAAGCTCCGGGGAACCACGAGGGGGACGATAGATGCCTTGAGGTCGATAGCCAGAACCTCTCCCAGCAGCGATGTAACACTAGCGGGAGCCTCTGAACTCAGTCGCTCTCGAATAAAATCTTAATAAATTGCTTTGTTACGATCCAAGGCTTTGCGTAACTTAACAATTGTTGAGCTACGCACGTCTACTCTTACTAAGTTTGTCCCAAATTCCCATTTCCGTCAAGGCGATCGCCCAGATAATTGCTAATCTTTCTCAGCTATCCCCCGGTGACGTCCCAGACTCCGGGGCGATCGCCTTGACGACAACATCAATCTGAGGCCGATAGATGAGGCGGTTGCTCGTATCAAAAGTAATAGACTCAACAGCAGCCGGAAGCCTGAGATCCTCAATTCCTTGCCAGAAGGTGAGTGCTTCCTGGGGCGATCGCGGTAAATGACTGAGGATGACACCATTCTCCGAAGTCGTGGGCAGAATGCGATAGCTAGCATCAGTCCCATCCTCATAGGTCACTTGCATGACCACAGGAGCCGCTCTCAACAGGGTTTTGGTAATTTTGCCCAGAAACGACTCCTTAATGGCGATCGAGGCCCGCAGTAAAGTCCCCTCAGTGGCCTCTAAGGTCATCGTGTCATCCCAAGAGAGCGATCGCCGCTCCACCTCCCCAACCTCAAGCCACAACAACGGCGACTCCCGAGGGTCTAACAGCATTAGATTAGGCAGAGATTCCGTTGGCACAAACTCAGGAAACTCCGATGAAAGCTGATAATGGGACAGCACATGAAAGAAGGTGTCCGGTTCCGAGAAAAAGGGATGTCGGCCATCTAAATCAACAAAGTTATACAGAATCGCCTCAGGGGGCTGTTCTGCCAATCCCTCAGCCGTCCAAGTGTCCAGAAATTCCGTGTAGGCGGTGTAAGACTGTAGAGTTCGCCGAGGTTGCCAGTTGAGGTCATTGGCCGGCATTAAGGCAATGTCCCAGGGGATAACATCAACGGTTTTCTCATCTATATTGGCCCTCACATCATCCCCGAGAGTGAAGGGCAAGAGAGTTGGCTGGTTAGCCACCTGGACCTCTGCAAATACCTGAGAGAAATCCAAATGAGCCACACGATTCAATACGAGTTTGGGTTGGGGAATTAGTGAAAGATTCCAACCAATCTTGGCATGGCCAAACAGTCCAGGAAATTGCCAATAGACGCCAGTCACCACGACCATCAGCAGCATAATAACACCACTCAATCGGCGTGTTGGGTGACGGGGGCGGGGTTGCACCGCTAAACTCAGCAAAAAGGGAGTGACAAAAAAGAACATAAAGACATGGGCATCTTGGCGCACAAATCCATGTTTGAGAACAACCCAGAGGGTGAAAGTTAAGGCTAAAAAGAGGCCGAGGGATTGACGAGTCGCACAGCGATAAAAGAGAGTCAGGAGGATTACCACCAGGGCGATCGCCAGTCCCAATTCCACAGACGGCCCAATCACACTCATGGCACTAGAGTAGCCCGACGATACCTGCAACGATCCTAAGACAAACCTGAGTAGGGA
The DNA here is from genome assembly GCA_004299065.1 of Phormidium sp. SL48-SHIP. GTDB lineage: Bacteria > Cyanobacteriota > Cyanobacteriia > Cyanobacteriales > Geitlerinemataceae > Sodalinema. The sequence goes on from SIHH01000008.1 coordinate 32,409, forward strand.
GGGACGCTCTGTCATCAGTACCCTGACCAATAACGTCAAGCCAAAGACCGCTAGACTACTCATCCAGCCTAGACTGGGACGAAAGGCTGACCAACGGCGATTCCCTTTGAGATAGCGTTGCGTCGTCCATCCCCAAAGCACCGCGATCGCCGCCGAGGGAAGCAGCCGCACCAGTCCCAGGCCCACATCCCCATGGAGTCCCACAAACGCTACCGCCATCGCACTGGCTGTCGCCGTCAGCAAGACCACGATCGCCTCCTGAAGTCCCTGGCGACGGGGCTGAGAGCGATATCGCTGATACAGATGACCCAGCCAATACATCAGCAACGCCCCAAAGGTCATGACCCCCGCCGTAAACTTAACCAAAGCGGAAAACCCGGCCCAGCCTCCGAGTAAGACGGCGATCGCCAGGCCCTTGCGATCGCGCAAACTCGGAGACCAGGACAGGACGAGGAGATAGCCTAAAACCAATAAATAGTCTAAAGCAATCAAACCATGGTAAGCACAGAGAATACTAAAGACCCAAAAGACTCGCCCACGGACTGACTGAATTTTCCAGAATTGAATCGCGGCTAACCCCAAAAAGAGGCTATGAATAATCGCCTTGAACCAGGCGACCTGCTGATAGTTTTCGGGTAACAACGACCCCGAGGCTAGATAGCCGAAAGGTCCATAAGTATAAATGACATCCTGCCCAAAACTAAACTCTTTTTGAGGCAGATAACTCAGGGCATACGTCCAAGAATCGACCCCTGGAAAAATAATAAAATGTAACGCAGGAAAACAAAGTAAAAACACATAAAACAATCCAGCTAAAAAAGCGATAGCTGCTATAAATTTTTGGGGCGTAATATGGTGGATTATAGTGTCTAATAAAACATTGCTTTTCATGTTTTCAAGCCTGAAGTCTATAAGATTAAAATTGAATAATTCAAACAATACTTAGCTGTCACGATTCACTTGAATAACGTTGTCCAAGGGAATAAACCTCATATTACCATCATAAATCCAAGCTCGAATTGTGGTGACACCTTCAGGAAATGCCGTTGCCGGGAGTTGGATTTGCCAACGCGCTTGATCATACTCAGGTACATCAAACACCTCAGCCAAATCTGGACTGGCTTGATTGATTAAAGTAGCCGCAAAAAAGCTAGGACGATCATCCTGAGACAATAAAACAAGCTCAGGAGTCTCCTGACGACCTGGGAAAATTGACCATCCTGATAAAACAACCGTTGACTCAGTGGTTAGGGGAATGACCTCGTCTGGCGGAGGATTGTCAATGAGTCCATGGGACTCGGCCGGAAGTTTTTCAAACTCAGCATAATCCACAAAGTCAAAAAAGCCTAACTGATCGAGTTGCGTATACCAAACAGATTTTACTGGATTTACATCAGGGTAAACCTTGTGAATACAACTCGTTGTCGAGGGTTCCATATACTCAATCAAGGCTAAACAATGTTTCCCCAAAATACGATCTTCATACCAAATTTCTCCAGCCTCTAACGCATCAAATGACCGAGAAATGGAAAAAACAGCAAACACAACCGCCATGGCTCCATAGAGAAGCCGCCAAGGCTGTCTTTGACAACAAATGCGGGCAATATGAAGTAAGCCAATTAGCATCAATAGGGTAACGGTTGTGTAGCGAGATGCCAACGCAGCTTCAATTCCTAACACAGTACGTCCGACCGTTGTCATAGCACTAAATCCTAACGGAAAGAGTAAAAACGGTAGCCAAGCCGCTAATTCAGTGCGTCGGTCGGACTGTTTCCAAAAGAGCCAAAGGCTCAAAGTACAGCCGATTAAAAGGACAATGCCAACCCAAATTGCCGGTTGGGGGGTATTAGAAAAAGAGCGGCCCAGAATTGCCAGAAAAAATGGGATGGCTTCTTGAGGATGTTTTAAGACATAGGTTCGATCAGGATTGTCGGCGGGTTCCTGATAGCCGCTGGCATATAAAAGAACAGAGCCAATCAAGAGAAACAACCAGAGAATTTGTTGGAGTCTTGGCCGGCTAGAGGCTTGGCTACGGACCCAAATCAAGGGAAATATGGCAATCCATCCTAATAAACCATGAGCTCCAGAAAAACTCATGAAGAGTGCTAAAATTGCACCTAAAATAAATCCTTTATCAAGCCAGCGATGTTTTGATGGGTACTGTAAGACGGCGATCGCAAACACGAAACAGGTCGTTTTCCAAAACCAAGCGAGTTGAAATCCCCATAACCAGTTTTCATATTGAATCAGAGAAAAGAGTAGAATAACGCTAATAATCTCCGCAAAATGTTGCCAGTCATGGCGGCTATCATGGTGGATACCTTGCTGCCGTGAAATCCAGTACAAACCGACGGCGGACAAAATACTTAAACCAACACTAAAATACTGTTGTACTTTAACATTCCAATCTGTTGCAAATGCTAAGGCTGCAATAAAAACGCGAGGAATGAGCATTCGATGCTCATTATGAGGAACCCAAAAATCAGAAAAATTGACTGTTTCTAAGTGAATTTTGTGGAATAACCCCACCAAACCAAATGAGTCCATAAAAGGAACATTAACCCCGAAGCGATGGACAAACGCTAGGGTTGCTAAAACTGGCAAGATATAAAGGATAGTCAACCAACTTAAGACGTTAAATCGCTTCGGGGTCATCATATCAAGAACTCATTAAACGCAGAACGTAGCTTACTTAATCAAACACGCTAATAGCGTGGTTTTGAGGCAATCACTAAAAATTGTTTACCCAAAAATTGCCAAACAAACGGAAGTGATAAATAGACAGAAACCGTCCAGAGGGGAAGTTGCCGTCCATTTGCCATACTGTAGGGAAGAAATCGGGGAATACAGGTTTTAATCTTAAATCCCTTAAGTTCCAAAATCTCTGATATTGAGGCATCGGTTAAAGGTAAATGATGATCAAAGAAATCCCAGTAGGCTCCCCCCGTATATTTCAAGTTCGGTCCCAAGCAGATAATTTGTCCCCCTGGCTTGACACAACGATAGGCTTCAGACAGGGTTTGACTCAAACTCTCTTTAGACAACAGATGTTCCAAGAAATTACTCGTAAACACCAAATCTAAGGAGTCATCGGCGAGGGGCCAGACTTGAGAACAGTCTTGGTGTAAAAACTGAATTGGCGGCTTAAGATACTCTGCGGCGTCGGGATTGAGATCCATAGCATACTTGCTCTTGGCCTCAATCTGATTAATAAACTCACCCCAGCCACAGCCGAGATCGAGAATATCCTGATTCGCGCCAACTTTAGCTTGAAAGTAGGATTTGACCAAGACACGCCAGACACGACGACGATAGGGAGCAATGTTGATGAATCGGTGTTGATATTCCTGTTGGAGTTCTTCGGCTAACATGAGTGGGTCTCTATCCTAAGGTTCATGGAGGCTCTTACCGAGTATAGTCCCATGAACTTAGAGAAAAATGCCCTTCACTTGCGACTCCTCCCGCACAATCCAATCATACATATCTTGCAGAGTGCGCCGAATGTCTCGTTTAGGACTCCAGTTGAGTTCGGACATCACTTTGCGCGAGTCGGTGATAAAAATGGGGATATCTCCGGGACGGGTTTCGGGAACTGGGGTGATGGCGATCGCCGTCCCCGTAATCTCCTGACAAATCTGCGTCGTCTCCAACAGCGACACCTGATTCTCCACACCGCCACCGACGTTAAACGTTTCCCCCTGAAGCCGATCGAGATTCTGAAGCTGTAAATCCAGTAAATCCAGCAAATCCTCCACATGGAGGAAATCCCGAACCTGTTTCCCGCTTCCCCCGTAGCCGATATATTTTAGGGGTTTCTGGAAATAATGGCGGGCCACCCACAAGGCGAACACCCCCTGATCCACTTTCCCCATTTGCCACGGTCCCGTCAACACCCCGCAGCGATTGACGAGGGTTCGCAGATTATAAGCATCTGCATATTCAGCAATGAGCAGTTCCGAGGCCAGTTTCGTGGTTCCATAGAGCGATCGCGCGCGATCGAGAGGAAAATCCTCCGCAATCCCATAGCGAGACACACCCGCAAACGGCTGATCCTCCTGTAACGCAAAGCGAGTCTCCGTTTCCTCATAGTTGAGTTGACTCAGATAGGAAATGGGATAGACGCGACTGGTGGAGAGAAAGACAAAATCCGCCTGAGTCTGGCGGGCCAACTCCAGACAATTGACGGTTCCCACTAAATTCGTTTGCAAGAGATATCCCGGTGAACCGTATCCCGCTAACACCGAGGGTTCAGCGGAACATTCTAGGATTAAGTCCGGGGTGAGTCGCTGCGGATCGAGATCTTCGGGGTTGCGGATATCACCATGAACAAACTCAATCCCCGCCGCCTTGAGACGGGGAAGATTGAGTTCAGATCCTCGCCGCTTCAGGTTATCCAAGGCGGTAATCTGCCAATCGGGATAGCGTTGTGCTAAGCCTAAGGCCAGGGAACTCCCGACAAATCCGGCACCTCCGGTAATTAAAACACGCTCAGTCATGACATTGGGAATAAATAGGAAAGACGGGGAATTAATACCGGTTTAGCGGCGTTGTTTCGAGGAAGACACGGCTTCAGCGGGAGTCACAC
>SIHH01000169.1:0-6224 GCA_004299065.1 Phormidium sp. SL48-SHIP
CTCGACTCTGTTGGGAACGCTCCGACAAACGCGCAATGAATGGTGTGAACGATAATTGACATCCTCCCACGCTAATTCAAAGAATATAGCGTGGGATTCCCACCATCACTGATGAGGTTTCCTCTTTCCACGACTCGACTTACCGTAAACTGGTGTTACACTGGCCGCAGACTGGCTGTTTCAGGGTCGTATTGAAATTGCGTTAGGGTTCCGTCCTGGACTTTCTCGATCGCCTGTTCGATGACCTCTAGTGGGACCAGAAACCACTCCCGAGGCTGTACAGGAATCTCAAAACGATCGGGCAAATTCACCTCTAAGCGGGCAGCAGCAAAAAACTTGTGCAGCAGTGCCTCCAGTCGTTGTGGGTTGATGGCTTCAAGTTTGAAGGTGCAGACAATCTCGACATCTGCTAATAGGTAGGTGGGGTCTTTTTGGGCATTGGCGACTCGCGTTTTGACATCGCCCGTGGTGACGCCAATTTTATGGATGATAGACCGATTTTTGGCAATAAATGGATGGTCAGAGTCACTGCGCAGGACGTAAATAGAGCCGGTTACTGGGCTGTCGGAGAGGTTTGTTTGGGAAAAAAGGGGACCGAAATCAATTTTGCTGATGCGACGGCTGGTTTTGTCCTTATTTAAGGCTCGCTGGAGCGATCGCAGTAACAGGTTGCTCTCGGTGCCGTTGTCGTAAATCACCCGTAGCCGACAGTCGGTACGGCCATAGTCACTGGTAAACATCTCCCCCATCTGAGCCACTAAGACTTTATGGCCATCGAGGATGAACCAATCCCCCAGTTGCACCTCGGCATTGTCTTGATATTTTACCGTTTGCCGTTCTCCAGTCGTTAACTGCTGCTGCACCCCCTCAAACAAGGGTTGAAACTCCTCGAAGTCTTCGCAGGGTGTTCGTTGGGCAATTTCTTCGGCGGCCTTGATTTCTTGGCGCGATTTGCCTGGGGCAACGCTGCGCGATCGCACATGGGTCAGCTTGGTGACATCATCATCGTCGGTCGCATCGACCCCGAGAGATGCCAAAAGCGCCGCGTCACGATGCCCATCGTCGAGGTCGTCATCTAGGGGAAATGTGGCATCATTGTCTGGGTTTAGGAGTCCCCTGGAGTCTAGGGGTTCTAGGAGGGTGCGACAGTCTTCAGAGTTTCGCAGGCGTTGGAGTCGCACGGCGTAGAGGCGCTCAAAAATATCGCGATCTGCCCCCGGTTGAGGTAGGCGACCGTGGACTTCGACAAAACGCTCAATGTCCTCAAAACCGGCAATAATTCGCTCTTCTCGGGGCGATCGCGGTTGGGAGGGTTCGGGGGCAATCTCGACCCCCAATTCTGCTAGGAGTTCTAGATCCTCATCGGTGGTAGATTTAGCGGTGGATTTAGGCATGGTTTGAGTTGTCGTTGGTGTTTAGGGATCTCGGAAAACTGCTAAATAGGGTGCATAAGAAAAGGCCCGATTGCGTTTTTGTCCAGTAATTTCTTGCAGGAGACCTATGGAGCTGAGATCCTTAACCAACGTGTTAGCATTAGGATAGGATAAGTTGGTAACAGCTTGAGCGTGTTCCACCGTAAAAATTGGACTGAAGTAAAGGCTCTCAAGCAAGGCAATGGCATTCCCCGACCTACGTCCCATTTTATCGAGTACTAATTGCCGATGTTCCTCTTTCAAGTTGACAATTTTACGAGCCGTCGCGGCAGCTTCTTGAGCGACTTCGTAAATGCCACGCAGAAAAAATTTCAACCAGCCTTCCCAATCCCCCCGATCTCGTACAGCCTGAAGGCGATTGTAGTATTCGGTGCGATACTTCTTGAAATAGTAAGAAATGTAGAGCAAAGGACGTTGTAAAATGTTTTGTTCACACAACAAAAACGTGATCAGTAAACGTCCCGTTCTTCCATTTCCATCTAAAAACGGATGAATCGTTTCAAACTGAGCATGGGCCAACCCTACCTTAATTAGAATAGGCATGGGTTGCGGGTTATGCAGGAATTTCTCTAAATTACCGAGGGATTCGAGCATCTGATGTGGTGGTGGAGGAACATAGGTGGCTTCTGATAGGGAACAGCCGCCGGCACCAATCCAATTTTGACTGCGACGAAATTCTCCAGGGTTACGCTCTGAGCCTCTCACCCCAGTCATTAACTTTTGATGAATATCTCGAATCAATCGTAGAGATACTGGCAGTTCTTTCAGCCGCTCAAGACCATAGTTAATTGCAGAAACATAGTTGACAACCTCAGCAACATCTTTAGGATTGTCCGGTTCTAACGCCTTGGACTCAAATTCTAGAACATCGATTAAAGAAGCTTGTGTACCCTCAATTTGACTCGACAAAACGGCTTCTTTGCGGACGTACATAAAGACAAACAAATCGGGGTTTGGGAGAGCATCTGTTGCACCATCTAAACGACCCAAGGCACGATCAGCTTGAGATAGCAAATTCCACATTTCCTGATCCATCATAATATCAGGTGTAGGTGGTAGCGGTTTTGGGATAAAGGCTTTGTAGCCTTCGACCTGTTCTATGTATTGACCTGCTCTCGATGTCCCCGGCATTGTTATCAGTTCCGATAATACTGAGTCGACTTGGAGTCCATATTATCGATATTAGCACTTTTGCGTTAATAAGCCCCGCTAAGAGTTCTACATCTTGATCGGTGGTGGATTTAGCCATGTTGCTCCTGCTTCGCGTTCCGTTGCAGAACGGCAATCCCCTCGGCCATGCGTTTTTCCCAAGGGTCGATCGCCGTCAAGGAGGGTAGCCGTCCCCATTGCCGTTTAAACTGGAGGGCCCGTGTTGCTAACTCTCGCGCTTCCTCCAGAGTCAGATTAATACGCTTGGCCGCAATCACCGCCTCAATCTGCTGAAGCCGTTGGCTGTCCATCGACCGAGCTAGGATGGCGTAGGCTTCGCCAAAAGGATTGATGCGATCGATCAGATCCATGTCTAACTCCGTCACCGATAGGGCGAATTGGCGGACTCCATCGAGGAGTGAGGTGTTTTTCCCGTTCTCCATCTGGGTGGGATTTAGGGTTTTCTGGGACTCTTGAACCAGGTTGAGAGCGGCGATCGCATGTTGACGGACGGCCTCTTGATCCTCACCCTCTAGGTTAGGGAACTTTTCTTTAACGATTCTACCCATATGTAGCTGAGTCAGTTCCTCTGGCACCAGTTCCCGGTCAAAAAGACCTCGCTCAATGGTGGGTTTATCCTGAACAAAGGCTGTGACCAGTTCCGTTAAGTCTTCGCGGCAGATACGATGGGCCTCGGGACTCTTGGGAGCGGCTAAGCCCTTGATTTCCAGTTGAATCAGGCCCCGATCTGGATCAACCCCTAGATTACAGTGGTCCCGATTGTAGCCATCTTCCCCATAGTCAAAACCAGGAGTGGGTTCGTTGTCGGGAGATTTGGGTTTGAACTCAAAACGCGGTGCCAGCACTTGCTGCATCAAGAGGCTGGCGGCGATCGCCTTCAGAGTATCATTCACCGCCTCAGTTACAGCGATTTCACTGGCATCTGGCTCAGCAATCAAGTTGGTGAAACGGGCGCGAGTCTTACCGGGCGCATCGCGGGTGGCGCGGCCGATAATCTGGACAATTTCCGTCAAACTGGAGCGATAGCCAATGGTGAGAGCGTGTTCACACCAAATCCAATCAAACCCCTCTTTAGCCATCCCCAGGGCGATGATGATATCGACATGATCGCGATTGTGCTTCTGTTGCGGGTCTTTGAGTGCCGCTGCCACTTGATCCCGTTTGCTGGGGTCATCATCGACTAAATCGGCCACCTTGAGTTGGCTTCCGTCACGGGTTTGGATGAGGTGAAACCCGGTTTTGGGGTCGATTCCTTGCCAGTCTCCCAACTCGTCTAGGATATGTTCGACTTCCCGGATTTTGTCTTTGCTGCTTTCGCGGGAGTTGACGTTGGGAATATGTACGATGGTTTTCTCCTTGGGATTGAGAACCTCCATGATGGCGTCGCTATAGCGGCCGCTGTAGAAGTAGTAGCCGATATCGAGTTGTTTGAGGTACTCGTAGCCGTTGAGTTGTTCGTAGTACGTGTAGGTGACCGTCTCGAATTTGGCTTCGTCGTCGGGATGTAGTACCGCTTCGGCATCGCCGCGAAAGTACGAGCCAGTCATGGCGACGATGTGCGCTTTGTTGCGGGCCATGATCTGGCGTACTTGATCGCCGAGTTTGTTGTCTGGGTTGGCTGAGACATGGTGAAATTCATCGACGGCGATGAGGCGATCGTCGAGGCAGTCGACTCCCAATTCATCGACGGTGAAGCGGAAGCTGGCGTGGGTGCAAACTAGCACCTTGGCATCGCTGTTGAGGAATTTTTTCACGGCCCCGACTTTGCCGCCGTCGCTTCCGGGTGCGTTGCAGAGGTTCCATTGAGGTTCAACCACCCAATCGGGCGAAAAGCCGGATTGACTCAGGGGTTCGTTGTGGAAGCTGGCCCCGATGGATTTTTCGGGAACAGCGATGATGGCTTGTTTGAGGCCCTGCTTTTCCAGTTTGTCGAGGGCGATGAACATAAGGGCGCGACTTTTCCCCGAGGCGGGTGGGGATTTGATGAGGAGATATTGTTCGCCTCGTTTTTGGTAGGCTCGCTCCTGCATGGGGCGCATCCCTAGGGCGTTGGCGCGGGTGGAACGTCCGTTTTGGGCGTAGGGGACGGAAATGGAGGGAATGGCGATCGCTTGGCTCATGGGTTAGATCGAGTCAACAATAGAAGTTCAATGGTGTTGGTTATGTTTACGGGCCAGGTTTAAGGGTCTCATGATAGAGACATATTGATTCAAGTGATGGGGTAGGGTATCGCTTTTAATCCTCCCCTGCCAGTGCGATGGCTTGTGCGAGTACAGTCGGGCGAATTCGTAAACCAACCTGGACAAGGTTCTCTAAATCCTGCTTGACAGATGGGATGTATCTCATCTGCTTCGCTAGTACGATCACAGCTAAAGTACCTCGGACGGGAATCTGGAGGATCTTGGCAGCTTTTCGCGCCGCGAGATCATCGATAATAGCTTCATAGGCAGAATATTTGATGGCCCAGGATAAGACCTGACTTTCTCCTAACCCTAGATCCCAACTGGAAACCCTTGAGTCAGGTTCTGGTGCAGGCTGAATGAATACTTGGCCGGATTGCTCCAGCCAGGTCACGGCAGTATCGGTGTAGCCTCCCAGATTAATTTCATCGGCAACACCTTGAGGAATGACGACTTCATCGCAGATTTCGCTGAGTAAATGAATACGGTCAATCTTGGTGAGACTGATGATTGGAGAAGCATTAACAACCCAACGCTTAATCACGGCTAACTTCCTCTGTCAGTTCTTCTGGTGTGGTCTGAAATGGGGAAACCCCAAATCGATTAAGGGCTTGCAGAAAAGCCTGACGGTTGATGCCTGCAATTTCAGCGGCTTTGGATTGGGAAATCATCCCGACTTCGTACCACTTAACGACCGCAGCAATGAGTAATTCTTGGGCGAATTCGTCTGGGGTACTGCGGAGGGCAGAAAAAGCAGTTTCAGGTAAGTTGATTTGAATTCTAATCATCGAATTAAGCCTAGGATAATGTTGGTATCAATAAGAGTTTTCAAGGGAGCAGCTTACTGGTATTTTGGGGTCAGATAATCAGTGTATTTTACTTGCCAGTCCGGGACGTTTGGCGATGCCTCAAAGCTCCGTCAGAGTGCCAGGGGAAATAGGTTGAATGGAAGAACGTTGTTTGTGCTGAATAAATTCGGCGAAGTCAAGGACTTCTTGAATTTGGTTTTCTGGAAGAATTTGAATCAGTTCATAGAGTTTTTCAGTAGCTGTCATGGTTTTTAGGAAGTGAGTCGGTCTGGTTTGTATTATGGCTGATCGCGTTATGACTTAGTTTTTCGGTTAGCAGACTGGTTCCCTGGACTGTCTTGGCGGGTCATTTGTGTATATAAGTCAAACAGTTTTTCCAGGCGTTCTGTGTCGTTTTTAAAGCGGCGACCGATGTAAATGCGCTCTAACACCTCATCGTTGCGATCGTGGGCTTCCCGGACCAGGGGGAACTCGCTATCCATACGTTTGGGGTCGTACATATCGGCGATGGTGGCGGGGAAATACTCCTCTCGCGCTAGGAGGATCTGTTCGGCGCAACGGGTGAGGTCGATTTTGTTTTGTTCGGTGAGGAAGGGAACGGGAAAGGTGTTCCAGCCGAGGGTGTTGGAGTA
>SIHH01000169.1:6324-8703 GCA_004299065.1 Phormidium sp. SL48-SHIP
TTTCGCAACTGTCTCACCTTTATCGTCAACAGAAAATAAATAACGAACCTTATCAGCATGATTAGAAATACCAACAATAACAACCGTTACTCCAGCGTTATGACTCGCTAAATTTGCCCATTTAAACGATGTATGAGCAAATGCAATCTCATGTCCGGTTTCAAAAATAAGCGGCCATAAAATTGGCACTTGTTGCCCCTGACAAATCGAATTCGTCGAAACAAACGCCGCCGCAGAATTGGTCTGAGTTCCATAATCTGCCGCCTTCATGAACCAACCCGACACATAATCGAGGGACTTCCATTTTTTTGTACGTCCAGCAAAAATATGTTTTAAATCCTCTTTCTGCTCCTTCGCCTGCCAAGTCGACCCCAAATAGGGCGGATTCCCACAAATATAAGTTTCCCCGCCTTCATTCTCAAACTCAATCTCCGCCTCATCCTGAGTTTCTTCCCACAAATCCAAATCCTCCCGTTGCACCTTCACCTGAGTTCCCGTCGGCGGACAAATGCTCAACCAATCCAAGCGCAACGCATTGCCACAAGTAATCCAATTCTCATCCTTCAGGGGCAAAAACTCCAACAACGCCAACTGCGGCCCCCGATAAGACACATCACATTGAAACTCAGCAATCATTAACGCCAATCGAGCAATTTCACAGGAAAAATGCCGCAGTTCAATGCCCCGAAAATTGGTTAAAGGAATCTCCGACTGGCAATCTGGCTCCCCTCGACGGCGGTTAATCTCCGCTTCAATCTCCCGCATCTGCTTATAAGCAATCACCAAGAAATTCCCCGAACCACAAGCCGGGTCAAACACGCGAATCCGGGCCAGTCGTCGCCGCAAATTCAACAACTTGCGGCTATTGTCCCCCGCTGCCTCTAGTTGAGCGCGTAAATCATCCAAAAATAGAGGATTTAACACCTTGAGGATATTTGGCACACTGGTATAGTGCATCCCCAGGGCGCCGCGCTCCTCTTCATCCGCGACGGCCTGAATCATGGAGCCGAAAATATCGGGATTAATCTGTTTCCAGTCCAAATTGCCCACATGGAGGAGATAGGAACGAGCAATACGGCTAAAACGTGGTACCTCCACATCGCCAGAAAACAAACCCCCATTGACATAGGGGAAGCGGTCAGCCCAACTGCGAACCTGGGCCGCCTCTCGCTTGTCGAGGGGGAGACTCATGGCCCGGAACAACTCCGACAGCACCTCATGGGTATTGGAGGAATCCGCCGCACTCATCTGGGCCACCGTCTGGGTAAACAGCCCTTCACTGTGGAAGATATTGGTGTCTTCAGCGAAGAAACAGAAAATCAACCGGGCCATGAAATGGTTTAAGGCTTCCCGGTGCGCCGCTGTTCCCCAGTCTGGGTTCTCTTTCAGTAACTCAACATAGAGTTTGTTGAGGCGACTGGTGGCTTTGATGTCAAAGGCGTTTTCCCGGATTGGCTTGACCGTGGTAATGCCCGCCAGGGGCAGGAAAAAGCCAAAATAGTTGGCAAAGTCGGGGTAGGCACAGGCGAGGGTTTCCCCTTCGGCTAGGTTTTCGGCTTCTAGGGTTTGGCCGTCGGTGGCGAGGATGAATTTGGCTTTCTGGCGAGTTGTGGCGGGACTCTCGCGCAGGGCGCTGAGGCTGGCGGTGACGTCTCCTGGCGGGCAAACGATTAAATGGATGTTGTCGCGCTGGAGAACGCCACCAGGGAGGTCCGATTTGTTGCTGCTGTTGCGTTGGCTTTTGAGCCGTTTGAGGGTAGTCTTTTTGTTGCCGAAGGCTTCTAGGAAGGCGAAGGGGAAGTTCTCTGGGTCGAAGGGGGCTGAGGCAAGCTGGGAAACGGCTTCTTCGATTTCTACGGCGTTCATCTGAGGGTGAGTTTCGGCGGGTGTAAGGCAATTATACCGTTTGACTTCGATCCATGCGATACAGGCGGCAGAGCCGCCCGAGAGCGTGCCACGGCTTCAGCCATGGCACGAGATGAGGAGTACAGCCACGGGGTGTGTGATGGTTGCTCACTCTGGCAGCCCCTCGAACTTTGGCAAATCCCCTAACTCTCTATCCCAAGCCGCTTTGCTGGATGTAAAGATATGTGCAGTTGGCAACATAGAGATTTCGCTGTCCAAACACCCTACGGGAACGACGAGCAAACCTGCGATCTGAGTGCTTGGCAATGCTGAACCACACAACTTACAAAAGCTTTTGTTGTGACGAGTACCTAAAAGCGTAAAGGAAGTTACAGCATCCGCCCCCGCCAGCCAGATCAATCTAGCGGACTGTGAGAATAAATTGGCCGCATGAGCAGAACCCGTATCTTTTTGGCAATGCTGACAATGACACAGGTAAAAGCTGTCGAACTCGCCTTTTACCTCAAATTTCAC
>SIHH01000527.1 GCA_004299065.1 Phormidium sp. SL48-SHIP
GTCAAAGTTTACAAGACTGGGCACGCTATCGTCAGACTCTAACCTCGGAACCCGGACAGCCTCGCTCTTCACTACGAGCGGACTTAATCTGGGGAGATAAAAGTCCCTCTGTGGTAGCTCTGGGTATTCATATGCTGATGTCGATTATGACCTTAGCGGTGGCGATCGCCCTCTGGAAGACGGAGGATATCATTTGGGATAGCAGCGGTAAACTCCTGGCGATTCTGGGACTCTGTATCGTGGGTGGCTGGCTTTGGATCTACAGTATTGTCATCCAATGGCTCTTTTTGAGTAAACTCAGCAAACAGCGATGGGTGCTTCCTGTCGTGTTAGGGGTAATCATTGGCTTACCTCCTCTGGTTTTACTGGTTCTGGGTCATGGCTCGGGGGAGAGTTTTCCCTATTGGTTAATGCTTGGCTTTGGGCCGAGTCCATTTCTGGCCGTCAACTCCGATTTGCTCCCCATCGCCGTCAGTACCTTGTTGGGACAAACCCTCATTATTGTGATGAGTTTGAGACTGTTGACCAAACAACTCAAACGAGCGGGCCAGTCTGAGTTAAAACAACTCATCGACCGTCCCGCGATCGCCGCCAACCGTTCAACATCAGCAAGTCGCTAAAACTGAATCCCCACCCCACCCTGAATCGAGACCCCAGTGCGGTTAGTTTCCTTATCAAAAACGACAAACTCGAAGACATTTTTTTCGAACTTGGTCATAAACGAGCCTCCCAACCTCTAGATTGTAATCGCCATGAATCATCGATTGTACGATAAATTGAGTAACAGCAATCCCCAGCTCATGCGGGAAATCAAAGGACGATTCAAACCCGCTAAAATTGTACTATCTATAGCTGGATCACTACTCATTCAGGGGCTAGTTTTGCTGTTCTACTTCGCCAAATTGCCTGGCCCCACCAGCAACAACCATAACGACTATTGTTATCCACGTGTCATGTATTTCAGGTCATCAGACCCCTTTTCCCAGAGTAATTTTAAGTTAGATTGCTTGAAAGATAGCAGCGGCAATTTACTCATTGGTTGGCATGTTTGGTGGGAACACATTTGTCAAACTCTGAGTGCGATCGCCATCATCGCTCTAGT
>SIHH01000170.1 GCA_004299065.1 Phormidium sp. SL48-SHIP
TTTGATGAAAACCGACGCACGACACAATAAAATCCATTGCGATAAAGCCATTTTTGGGTTGCAGAATTGAGAGCGATCGCATTAGGTTTTTGACTCCGATATTGAGGCCAGTTTATTTGACCATCTTGAACGTGAAGCGGGTAAAGGAGAGGAACCGTGTCTGAATCTGGCATCTGGCGTAAGTGCGGTTTGAGGCGAAAATCTACCACCGGACCTGTTGAAACATGAATGCCAAGATCTGCCAGGGAGTAACGGAATTTTGAGCTTAGGGAACTAGAGGGACTCTCTTGAGGGGTTGGAATATGAATAAAGCGTTCTGGATCTGAGGGGGAGACAATTTGATTAAAAGGATAGTCCCGCTGAGTCAAGTCATAAAATGTATCATCAGTTGAGGTGGAAATTGTAACATCTCCTTGTTGAAGTCTCCGCTCAAGGTGCAGAATAATGTTTTCCTGTAAGACATCATCTTTTTTGAAGACTTGGCGACGGGATTCAAATAAATGAATCTGTCGAATGGCTGCCTGTTGAAGTAATAGTTTACGAAACGGCCGATAGTAAGGGCCATTGCAAAAACTACGAGGGGCGATCGCCACCAGTTGTCCGCGATCGCCTAATAGTAATAAAGAGAGGGCGATAAAAGCAGAATAGAGGTTGACTGTTTCAATTCTCACTTGCCGCAAAGCCTTCCGGTGGGGGGAATGACTATGAATTTTTCGATAAGGAGGGTTGAGAATAGCGTAGTGATAGCGGGGTAAGGGTTGAGCAAACAAATTCCCAGACAGCCAATCGCTGGCAGCATGGATAAAGTCCTGGGGATGGAGTTTGACCTTAAAATTTAGGGATGTTTGATAGGAAGCCAGAGTTTCGGTGAGCTGGGAATGTAATGATGGATCAATCTCAAACGCATCCAGTTCAATTCTTTTTAACCCTAACGTATGAGCACGATTGAGGAACGCTGCCGAGAGAGATCCCAAACCGGCCCCAGCATCGAGTAAATGACAGGTTTCCGTTGAATTTGGGGTAAACAGTCCCGCCATGAACTGGGCAATTTTGGGCGAGGTGAAGAATTGACTGAATTGAGATTGATTGGCTGATCTAAGTTGTGCTTTCGGGGTTAGTTCACGTGGTTTGAGCGGAGATGCCAAGATGTTCCCTCCTAGAAGGTGATCACGTCTCATCCTATATCGTAGGCCCCAACGCCAAAAGCGCCCCCCGCAGGAGGCGCTTGAGTTCTAGGCTAGAGAGAGAGGGGTCTAGCCGTTAATCGAAGGCGCTTCAGTGGCTGCCAAGTCGAGGGGGAAGTTGTGAGCGTTGCGCTCGTGCATCACTTCCATACCCAGGTTGGCACGGTTGATGACATCAGCCCAGGTGTTGATGACGCGACCTTGGCTATCCAACACGGATTGGTTGAAGTTGAAGCCGTTGAGGTTGAACGCCATGGTGCTGATACCTAAGGCGGTGAACCAGATGCCAACTACCGGCCATGCACCTAAGAAGAAGTGCAGAGAGCGGCTGTTGTTGAAGGAAGCGTATTGGAAGATCAGGCGACCGAAGTAGCCGTGAGCTGCAACAATGTTGTAGGTTTCTTCTTCTTGACCGAATTTGTAGCCGTAGTTCTGAGATTCACTCTCGGTGGTTTCACGAACCAAGGAGGAGGTCACGAGAGAACCGTGCATGGCGGAGAACAAGGCACCACCGAAGACACCCGCCACACCGAGCATATGGAAGGGGTGCATCAGGATGTTGTGCTCAGCTTGGAACACCAACATGAAGTTGAAGGTTCCCGAGATGCCGAGAGGCATACCATCGGAGAAGGAACCTTGACCAATGGGGTAAATCAGAAAGACTGCGGTGGCAGCGGCAACGGGTGCGGAGTACGCTACGCAAATCCAGGGACGCATTCCGAGACGGAAGGACAGTTCCCATTCACGACCCATGTAGCAGAAGACGCCAATGAGGAAGTGAAGAATCACGAGCTGGTAAGGACCGCCGTTATAGAGCCATTCGTCGAGGCTGGCAGCTTCCCAGATGGGGTACAAGTGAAGTCCGATCGCGTTGGAAGAAGGAACAACGGCACCGGAGATGATGTTGTTTCCGTAGAGTAGAGAACCAGCCACCGGTTCGCGGATACCATCGATGTCCACGGGGGGAGCGGCGATGAAGGCGATGATGAAGCAGGTGGTGGCGGTGAGCAGGGTCGGGATCATTAAGACACCGAACCAGCCGATGTAAAGGCGGTTGTTGGTGCTGGTGACCCAACCGCAAAACCGTTCCCAGAGGGAGGCGGATTGCTGTTGTTGAAGTGTGGTTGTCATAGTTAAATGATTGCTGTGTAACTACAGGTGTTGTAGTTGGGTGAATATGATTGGTATGAATCTGGTACTACCTTAACGAATTTGTAACGCTTTGTAAAGGGTTTGTTACAAAACTCTTCCTAATGATAGATATAAGCTGGGCTTATGTAAGAGGCTCGGGACGGGTCAGTCTGTCACCTGTCTAGTCACAGACAATAATCAGGGTGGTGGTTTCGCCGTTGCGACGACGGCCAATCACCAAGCGTCCGGTGAGGATGTCTTGGTCGTGCATTTCATAGATTCGCAAATCGCTGACATCCGGGTCATCGAAGGCGATCGCCAGTTTTTGGCGGGCGATCGCCTCATCACTACTGTTTAATGGATCCAGGAACCGGTGTAGAATTTTCTCGAAGATGTCATAAACGGCTTCAAATTCCTTGACAATATCGCCAGTTTGCCCATCAGGGCGGCGATAGAGTAGAAGCCATCCCCCCAGCCAGTCTTCTTGTTTGGAGTCGAACCACTCAGGTCCGAGAAACTGGCGTTGACAGCGTAGTGCAATTTGTTCTAAGTCTGTGTCAGGATCTACGATGTCGTAGAACACCGCTGATCCGAGTAAGATTCCGTAGTCATTGCCGTAGAGGGCGATCAAATCACTGACATATTGGGGAAGTTGAGAGGATTTGCTCATGTTCCGTGAAGTCCAGGTAGCAACAGGTTAAGACTTAATCGAGTTGAGACAATTGGTTTATTCTTAGTTATTTAACGTTACGGGAGTGATTCACTCAATGCTTCTTGAATCACCTGATCACTCACACCTCGGCGCTTCAAACCGGCAATAAATGGTGAAGCCTCAAGATTTCGTGATTCTAGAAAATACAAAGTCTGCTCACTTACTTCTGGCAAGGCGATCGCCTCCATTTTTTCTTCATAGGCTTCTACCAAGGTGACTAGGATTTCCAACTTATCGCCCTCCGGTGTTCCCAAGGGAGCATTAAACAAGCTTTCTATTTCTAATAACGCTTGCTCGTAATCAGCCTTGGTTTTGATGGGTTTTAAATTCAACATTAATCGATATCCTTAAATTGTTGCAGAATCAACACGATCATACTCAGCATGAGTCCCGATAAAGCGAATAAAAATGATTGCGAGGTCGTAACGAACATGGACGATTAAACGGTAATCGTTACCCTTTATATTAAAGACTACCCGATTGTTCGCAATAATACTTGCATTTGCATAAATCTGCTTGATATCGTTTGGACTCTGCCAGTTCATCCGAACCACATCATGAAACCATGCTTTTAATGGCTGTTCTGCATCGGCATGATTTTCCCAAAACTCCCGCAACCGTCGCCGTGCAATGACCCTCATTAAAAAGGCTCCTCCAACTGGGTGTATTCCACACTTAATCGAGTCGAATTAACTGGCCTTGCGGCGCATCCGTTAACACATAGAGATGACCATCCGGACCTTCGCGGACATCCCGAACCCGCTGACCGATCGCGATCGCCCGTTGGTCCGTCACCTGACCCGACTCATCTAACTGAATGTGATGCACCGCTTGGGAGACCAACCCGCCAGCAAAGAGATCTCCATGATAGATCGCTAACCCCGAGGGGGCGATCGCCGGAGTCCACACCACCTCTGGGTCAACCATATCGGGATGGGTTTGGCGGTCTGAAATCGCACCTCCTGTATATTCCTCACTGTGCGTCACCAAGGGCCAACCGTAATTCTCGCCTTCTTGAATCCGATTCAACTCGTCACCCCCCCTGGCCCCATGTTCCGTTGACCAAATCTCACCCGTTTGCGAATCGACGGCTAAGCCTTGGATGTTGCGATGGCCGTAACTCCAAATCGCTGGGTCACTGTCAGCGTCTCCAACCCAGGGATTATCCTCAGGAATTGACCCATCGTCGTTGAGACGTACAATTGACCCCAAATGACTATCGCGATTTTGGGCCTGGGTGCGAATCAACTCCCCATCGAGTTCCAGCGGCGGATTTCCCCCATCACCAATACTCACCAGTAGGGTTTCGTCAGGAAGCCAGGCCATCCGGGACCCAAAATGTTGTCCCTCTGTTTTGGGGGAAGAGACCTCAAAAATAACCTCCACATTCTCTAACCGGTTTTCCTGCAACTCCCCTCGCGCCACTTGGACTTGGTTTGCATCCGGCGTTCCATGAGAATAGGTGAGGTAAATTAAGGCGTTTTCTTCAAAGCGGGGATGGACCGCAATATCGAGTAATCCCCCTTGATTGAGGGCCAACACCTCGGGAACTCCGGAGACTGGGGTGGGATCTAATACGCCGTCGCGGACGATGCGTAAACGTCCGGGCCGTTCCGTAATCAGCAGGGTTCCGTCCCGAAGCCAGGCTAATCCCCAGGGATGTTCTAAGTTGTCAATGATGGTGGTTTGCTGCCAATCTTGGTCTAAGGACAGGGATTGATCTGAGTTCGGGGAGGATGAGTCGGGGGTGGGGGTTGCTGCGAGATCGGTTCTGTCTGCGTCTGGGGTGGTGTCTGAACGGGTGTCTGGGGGAGGTTCTGGTGTGGAACAGCTAGTGATGAGTAATAGGGCCAAGGCTGAGTTGGCCAGGTATCTCGTGACATGGGTGAGGGGTTGCATGATCCTGAGTTTGATGAAGTCCTAGGCGGCCAATCGGGTCAGATGGCATATCGATTACCATAGTAAGAAACTTACCCCCCCATTGGAGATATTCCTATGACTCGGCGAGGTTCACAGACTCCGGGCGATCGCATCCTAGCCTGTGTCATCTATCTGTTACCCCTACTCGAATCGATCCGCTATGGTGGCTACTTGTTCGATCTGATGCCACTGCTGGCTAAGCTCATCTTAATTCCCCTCTCTCCCCTGCTGATGCTTTACGGGGGATTTGTCCAAGGCGTTCCCTTCGGTGGACTGATTATTTTCTTTGCGTTGTTCCTGCTGGTGGTTCGCAACCGCAATCTCAGTCATTTTTTGCGCTTCAATACGATGCAGGCCCTGATTATCAAAATCGGCTTGTCCCTAATCGCCATTGTTAGCCAACTCATCGGACTTCCTCTGCAAACGGCGGCGGGATCGGGAAATCTTCTTGTGGCGGTGATTGCGAATATGGTTTTCTTAGCCGTTTTTGGGGGATCTCTCTACGCGATTATCCAAACGGCGTTTGGGCGATATCCGGATCTCCCGGTTGTCTCGGATGCGGCTTACCAACACCTGGATCACTGAATTCCGATAGGATGGAGAGACTGGCCTCACGACTAATGTATCGATTTTTGAGTGTTTTATGAACAGCCCTTCTAATTTTAGCTGGCGCGATCGCCTCGGCGCGGCCGCCGTGTATCTGGTTCCCCTGATGGAAGGCCTCAGCTTTGGTAGCTTCCTGTTTCGCCAATTTCCCATCCTCCAGGTTCTCTTTATCCCCCTGATTCCGGTCATTCAACTCTATAATGCTATCCCTTTCGGGCGGCTGATTCTCTTCTTTGTCCTCTTCTTTGCGGTGGTTCGCAATGATAGTCTCAACCGCTTTGTTCGGTTTAACGGGATGCAGGCGGTTCTGCTGACGATTATTCTCTCGATTAGCAGCCTCATTCTGAGTCTGTTCGGATCTGGGTTACAATCTGGTGCGCCATTGCTGTTAGAAACCCTCGTCAATACCCTATTCTTGGGAACCATCGCCGCGGTTGGCTTTAGTCTGGTGCAATGTCTGCGGGGAGAATATCCCGAACTTCCGGGAATCTCTGATGCGGCCAATTCTCAGGTGTTTTAAGCTGACTCTGAGATCTGCACTGGGGGAGTTGGCTTGGGAATCACGGGATTCTCCAAGGCGCCGATTCCCTCGATTTCCACGCGCACGCGATCGCCGACTTGCAAGGAACCCACCCCTTTCGGCGTTCCGGTTAGGATCACATCTCCCGGTAACAAGGTCATGATTTGGGAGATATAAGAGACTAAGGCCTCCGGGGAATAGACCATGCGATCTAATTGCGCTGACTGGCGGGGTTTCTCTTCCTCGTTGAGAAAGGTTTGCAGTTTCGCGCCTGGGTTGATTTCTCGGACGACCCAGGGGCCGAGAGGACAGAAACTGTTAAAGCCTTTTCCTCTTGTCCAGAGGCGATCGCGTCGTTGTAAATCCCGAGCGGTGACATCGTTGGCGATCGTATATCCCCAAATATACTCTGAGGCCGCATCCGGGGAACAGTCCTGACAGGTCTCGCCAATCACTAAGGCCAACTCCCCTTCATAGTCGACTTGCTCAGATTGAGGAGGATACACGATCGCCGTGTCATGAGCCACAATCGTTGTCGGTGGTTTGAGAAACAACAGGGGTTCGGTGGGAACCTCCGCCGCCATCTCCTCAGCATGATCGCGGTAGTTTCTCCCCACCGCCACAATCTTGGATGGCGCACAGGGGGCCAATAACTCGTAGGTTTCCGCCGCACAGGTCATCTCGGTCGGCTTCCCGTTCAGCCAGGGCGGTGCATCGAAGATCTTGACACTGCGGTCAACTTGCAAAGAGCCATAATAAATTCGTCCTTCAGCCGTGCGGACGCGGATATATCGCTGTGCCATAGCTATCGTCGACTTTAGGGGCAATTATACTGCCTTGAGGAATGATTTCAACCCAGTCCCGAGCGATCGCCGGGATGCTCAATGGGAAAAAACAGTTTATACTAGAGAACTGACCTTTTGCAGTTATCCTAGTACAGAAGGGTAAACCCGAAATAGCCAACTTTTGCACACATGATTAAACTTCGACTCAAACGCCTCGGTAAAAAAAGAGAAGCCAGTTATCGTATCGTAGCCATGGAGAGTTCGGCTCGTCGCGATGGTCGTCCTCTGCAAGAACTCGGGTTCTACAACCCCCGTAGCGGCGAGACGCGCCTCGACAGTCAAGAACTGCTCAAATGGCTTAACAATGGCGCACAACCCACGGATACCGTTCGCGACATCCTCCGTCGCGCTGAGCTTGTTGGCCCCAAACCCGGAACTCCCGCCGGAACTCCCGCCGCAACCCCGGCGGCTTCCACTGAAGCTGAAACGACTGAAGCTGCATCTAGCGAAGCAGAAGCCACTGAAGCTGAAACGAGCGAAGCTAGCGCCTAATAGCGGCGGCTATCTCCAAGTTTCTCGGCTAGACTCGGTTTTTTTCAAGTGTAGACTCATGCCATACTGAAAATGGCTCTACACTGGAACTAAGCCGAGTCTCTGTTTCCATTTCTCCCTAAGCCGTCGAAAGTCACACGAAGTAGGACACTCAAGACAACCAAAAGCATTGCCCCATAAGGTTATCGCTAATAAATTTTGCCTATTTTTAAGTGTCGATAAGAAGCCTCCCGTCTGAATTGCCAAATCTTGCCAAATATCTATCCCTAGGATATGACCCCCCGACTCACCATCGATCTTTACAGTCCTGAATGCGCCCTCGCCTTGGTGGGACAGCAGGAAGTCAATCTCAAAACCCTAGCGCAGCAAACCGGCGCTACCTTAGTCTTACGGGGTCAAGAACTCTTTGTCTCGGGAACGGATAGCCAAACCGGACGCTGTGAGCAACTGATTCAAATTCTCTCACCGATTTGGAAAGTGGCCAAGCCGGTGGCTGATGTGGATATTAACACAGCGATTCATGCCCTGGATACGGGGCGACAAGATGAACTCAGAGATTTACGAGATGATATTCTCACCCGCACCCGTCGCGGTGAGGATATTCGCGCGAAAACCTTTCGTCAGCGTCAATATGTCAAGGCGGTTCGCAACCATGATTTAACCTTTTGCATTGGCCCAGCGGGAACGGGAAAAACCTATCTAGCGGCCATGTTGGCGGTGCAGGCGTTACTCGACAAACGCTATGAACGGCTGATCTTGACTCGTCCGGCGGTGGAAGCGGGGGAACGGTTGGGATTCCTTCCGGGAGACTTGCAGCAAAAGGTGAGTCCCTTTTTGCGTCCGCTGTATGATGCGCTCTATGAACTCATCGACGCGGAGAAGATTCCTGATTTGATGGAACGGGGAATCGTGGAAGTTGCCCCGATCGCCTATATGCGCGGACGAACTCTCAATAATGCCTTTGTCATCCTGGATGAAGCTCAGAATACCACATCGGCTCAGATGAAGATGGTCTTAACTCGTTTGGGCTTTAATTCCCGCATGGTGGTGACGGGAGATGTCACTCAGACGGATTTACCCTCAACTCAGATGTCGGGGTTACAGGTGGCCCAGAAGATTCTCAAAAACGTCGATGGAATCGCCTTTTGTCAGCTCACGGCGGCGGATGTGGTGCGTCATTCTCTGGTTCAGAAGATTGTCACGGCCTATGAGAAGCATGAGAAGAGGAAGGGAACAGGGAATAGGGAATAGGGAACAGGGAACAGGGAACAGGGAACAGGGAA
>SIHH01000171.1 GCA_004299065.1 Phormidium sp. SL48-SHIP
GGAACCCACCCCTACCCCTCCCAGGAGGGGATTTTTCGCCCCTACAATTTTGTATGTTATGTGGGGAACCCACCCCTACCCCTCCCAGGAGGGGATTTTTCGCCCCTACAATTTTGTATGTTATGTGGGGAACCCACCCCTACCCCTCCCAGGAGGGGATTTTTCGCCCCTACAATTTTGTATGTTATGTGGGGAACCCACCCCTACCCCTCCCAGGAGGGGATTTTTCGCCCCTACAATTTTGTATGTTATGTGGGGAACCCACCCCTACCCCTCCCAGGAGGGGATTTTTCGCCCCTACAATTTTGTATGTTATGTAACAAATACCACCGTAGATCCAGAAGACCCATTATTGCTTAATTCAACTCCTCGTTTTCCCCATCCTCAAACAGTTCTCGGGCTTTATAGAAGGTTTCTAAACTCTGGCGATCGCCGACAAAGCGCCAATGCCAAGGTTCATAGGCAATATTTTGAGGATTATCTTGTGGAAACGATAACTCAAAACTATAGTAAGCGGCATTCTCTTGCAACCACTTAAAGGCGGCGGTATTCTCAAAATTTTCCGAGAGGTGAGTGGCCGGAACATCGGCATCGCCAATGTCGATCGCATAGCCGGTATGATGTTCACTATGTCCCGGAGGGGCGCTCACTTCAGCCCGTTGTGCGGGAACTTGTCCCCGTTGGGCTTTAATCTCAAAAAAGAGATATTCTTGGTCTTCAACCGAGCGAAATCCCGAGAGAGGCATCAACCAAACCCCATCGGCCCGGGCCGCCCCTTCCATCTCTAAATAGGCATCTGCCGCCGCCGCACGTAGTTTAATCGTGTTATCAGAGACAATGCTTTTGAGATCCTCGGGGGCGGCTTCCTCGTAGGGAAGATGTCCCAACAGATCCGGGTTGTTGGACTCGCTACTCTCGTTAGTATTCTCAGACGCGGTACTGTTTTCGGGGGTTGAGGGGGCCGTCTGGGCCACTTGGCCCGGAGATTGCCACAGATACCACCCCAGTCCCCCGAGGGCGATGCTTGCCATCGTGGCGACTAAGACAAGCAGGGGACTCCCCGCCGCTGTTGGCGTTGGGCTAGGGGTCGCTGTGGGGCGGTCTAGGGGGCGATCGCGTAATGCTTCGGGAATGTCGTCAACCATGCTGGAGGGAAGGGACTCAGACGAGGGACTCGGCCGCGTTGCGTATTTCAAAACAACTCTCCTACAATCGAGAGATTCGGAACGGATCAGGACAACCTCAAGGGGCTGTGCCTCTCACCACAGTAAAACAAAGAGACCCCAATTGACAGCTTTCATCGCTCTCGCCCTCACCGGGACAGTTTTGGCAACCACTCCCTTGTCAACCGATCCCCCCTATAAGTTTAAGGTGGTCCGCCAGGAAGCGGGAGTCCGGCTGTATGGCAATGGCGTCGATTGGGTGCAGGAGTTGGATTTAACGGCGGGGGTGTCTCTGCAATTGTTTGATCCCCGTCATGTGCAAGATTGGGGCCAGGGGGCTGACGAGTCGGGCAACCACCCCCAATATGATACTGGGGTTAGCGTCTCCATTGAGCCGCAACCCATACAGGTGCATTGGCAGGATTTAGAGGAGCGTTGGGGCGATCGCGCCTTTTCCGTCACCAATGGTCAGTTTTTTGGCTCTCAGCCCCTACAACTGGCGTTTCCCCTCAAGGCTGACGGGATTATCTACAGTGGCGGTTATGCGGGATTGGGGGAATATCCCGGAGAAAAGAAAATGTTGCTCATTGACGGCCAGCAAGCCCAGATTTTGCCGTTTCCCGAAGTCGGGTATCCTGAGAATCCCCTGTTTTCGCCGATTCCCAATCTCCTCGTGGGCCTCGACGAATGGGCTGATAAGGGCATTAAACGGGCCGTGGGGCGTACCTTCATCGGCGTGGGCGATCGCAACCAAGACGGAACCTCAGAAACCCTCTGGATTTTCAATTCTCCCGCCGCCACCCAACTGCGAGCGGCGCGGGTGCTGCGGGCTTTGGGGGCTGATGGGGTGATGATGTTAGATGGGGGTGGCTCGACGCAATTGCTAGTTCAGGGGGTGGAACGACTGCGATCGCGCGATCGCAGTCCCCGAGCCATTCCCCATAGTTTAGGGGTTATTTTGCCGAGGAGGTCAATTGGCGATGGGCCGGCGGAAACACCCGGGCCGCATCATCGGGAATCTGGACGTTAACCCGTGCGCCAACGGGTAAGCTCAGAACGTCATGACTGCGAGCGTGAACACAGTGGCCCGAGGGCATTTGCAGACAATAGCGATGTTCTCGGCCCAAGAATTGGCGATCGCGCACCTGAACCGCTCCCGAGTCATCGGGCTGCACCCTGAGATCCTCTTCGCGAATCATCACATCTCCCACATCCCCCGAGACTTCTCCCGTGGCCGCGACAGAAAAGCGCCCCAGTTCTGTTTCCCACTGACTCCCGGAACGGCGGGCCTGCAAGAAATTGGCTTGAGTGACAAACTCAGCCACAAAGCGCGAGGCGGGTTCGCGATAAATGGCTTCTGGGGTATCGAGTTGTTCTAAGCGCCCTTGACGCATCACCCCCACCACATCGGAGATGGACATGGCTTCTTCGCAGTCATGGGTGACAAACACCGCTGTCATATCCGTTTTCTTGAGAATGGCGCGAATCTCGTGGCGTAAATAGAGGCGCACCCGCACATCGAGGTTACTCAGGGGTTCATCGAGAAGCATCAACACCGGCCGAGGGGCGATGGCCCGGGCTAAAGCCACCCGTTGTCGTTGGCCCCCGGAAAGCTGGTGGGGGTAGCGATTCCCCAGTCCATCGAGTTCGACGAGACTCAGGGCCTCGGCTACCCGCTGTTGAATGTCACTGGCTTTAAGTTGCCGTTTCTTGAGGCCAAAGGCAATGTTATCGGCGACCTTGAGATGGGGAAAGAGGGCATATTCCTGAAATACCATGCCCAGATTGCGTTTTTCTGGGGGAACCCAGCGCCCCTGGCCGGCGATCGCCCGCTGTTCTAAGATAATCTGACCGTTATTGGGCCGTTCAAAGCCGGCAATCAAGCGCAATAGGGTGGTTTTACCACAGCCCGATGGCCCCAAGAGAGAGAGAATTTGCCCTTTTTTCAAGGATAAATTCACCGTATCCACGGCGGGAACGGCTGTTTGGGGATAATGCTTGGTCAAGCCATCAAGCTGGAGAATTGTATCAGTCATAGGGGGGCGATCGTGCGCGGAATTACGAGAGATTGAGGCGAGCAAAACTAGAAATAATTGTAATTAGTCGTCGAGTCGAGAGCGAGCGGTTTCAGGGCGACAGTCACCGGATTTCTCTCCAGATAACGAACCTAGCCGCCTCAAACCCCCTAACCCAGCCTTGGATTGACTCCGACGATTAACCAAGATTTAGCTCTGCTTATTGAGACTTTATACTATTTAACGGCTAACCCTGTCAAGCCGAGAGCCGCTTCGCCTCCACAGCAAAAAAGGGTAGCACGATTGTACTACCCTTTGATGATTTAGTTAGAATTGCTAGCTCAACCAGCAATTCCGTGAAACTCGCTGAAACTAGGCAGAAACGGCAGACTTAGTTTTCGCAGCCAATTCACCACTGGCATATTTCGCCGCAAATTCATCGAGAGGAATTTGTTTAATTTTGGTGGCGTTGCCAGCCGTACCGAACGCATCATAGCGTTTAGCACAGACTTGTTTCATGTACTTGATCGAGGGCTTCATGAAGTGGCGGGGATCGAAGTTGGAGGGATCTTTCGCAGCCGCTTCACGAATAGCAGCGGTAATCGCCAAACGGTTATCGGTGTCGATGTTCACTTTGCGAACACCGCTCTTGATGCCTTTTTGAATTTCTTCGAGAGGCACACCGTAGGTTTCGGGGATAGCACCGCCGTACTGGTTGATCATATCCAACCATTCTTGGGGAACCGAAGAGGAACCGTGCATCACCAAGTGAGTATTGGGGAGACGGCTGTGGATTTCTTCGATGCGGCTGATGGCCAAGATTTCACCGGTGGGTTTGCGGGTGAATTTGTAGGCACCGTGGCTGGTACCGATGGCAACCGCGAGGGCATCGACTTGAGTCCGCTCAACGAATTCCACCGCTTCATCGGGATCGGTGAGGAGTTGTTCACGAGTCAGAGTTCCCTCTGCACCGTGGCCATCTTCTTTGTCACCTTTACCGGTTTCGAGGGAACCGAGGCAACCGAGTTCACCTTCAACGCTGACGCCGACGGAGTGAGCCACGTCAACCACAGTTTTGCTGACGTTGACGTTGTACTCAAAGCTAGCGGGGGTTTTGGCATCCTCTTCCAAGGAACCATCCATCATGACGCTGGTGAAGCCATTACGGATGGCCGAGTAGCAGGTGGCGGGGCCATTACCGTGATCTTGGTGCATCACGATGGGGATATGGGGATAGGTTTCGACGGCCGCCATCACCAAGTGACGGAGGAAGTTTTCACCGGCATACTTACGTGCGCCGCGAGACGCCTGAAGAATCACGGGGCTGTTGGTTTCGTTAGCCGCCTCCATGATTGCCAGGATCTGCTCCATATTATTGACGTTGTATGCGGGGATACCGTAACCGTTTTCCGCTGCGTGGTCGAGCAGCAGACGCATGGGGACTAATGCCATAAAAGTTCTCCTTTTTCCTGTTAAATTTTGCTTTTTGTAGCTAGCCTCTCGTGAACTAGCCCATCGAATACACCAATCTTAAGATATATTTCACACTTTGGCGATCTATTTTGAGGGCTAAATTTTGCCCAGGCTCGTGATTCGGGATCATGGGTTGAAGTATTCACTGGGGCAATCCCCCACCAAGGGGGCGATCGCGCCTGATAACGCTCAGTAATCTTGTGGATAAAAAATTTTAATAAAACTCAGGAAACGCCGACAGATTCGGCGTTTCCTAAAGGTTAGCTGGCCCTGAGGTTCCGGGGCCAACCTCCCGAGGGGCCAAAGTTCTCGCCGTTTAGACTCGTAAACTGGGGTGGTTCGCGCCTTGGAGGGCTTCGACGAGGCCGCGAACAGCGGCGATGGCCTCAATCTCACTGTCGAGGCGATTGACAGCAGAACCCACGCCGACACCGGCGGCCCCGGCCGCAATAGCCAGGGGTGCCGTGACATTGGAAATTCCCGACGCACAGAGAACCGGTACCGAGACAGCCCGAGAAATTTCAGCGGCGGCAGCTAAGGTGGGGGCCGCTTTTTCAATTAAGCCCAGGGTTCCGCCATGACGGGGTTGGCTACTGGTTCCCCCTTCCGTTTGAATCAGATCTGCCCCAGCCTCAACTAAGGCTTCAGCGAGACGCACCTGTTCATCTAAAGCCAAGATATGGGGAACGGTCACCGAGAGGGTTATCTCGGGGAGTAAGGCCCGAGTGGCCCGCGTCAGTTCCAAGACTTCGGGGGCCTCAAAACGACGACCTTGGGCGTAGAAGGCATCAAAGTTACCAATTTCAATCAAATCCGCCCCAGCGGCGACGGGTTCGAGGAATTGGTTGGGGTCAACAGCCGATACACAGATTGGTAAATTTGTCAAGGACTTGGCGAGACGAACCAACTCCGCATCAGCGGCGATATCGAGGAAGGTGGCCCCGCCGATATGGGCGGCTTTGACGGTTCGGGCCACGGAGTCGCGGTTAAAGTTGGTTAATCCGGTAATAATTTTCAGGGCTTGGCCGCGACGAAGCGGGTTTTGCAAACGTGCAAGCATGGTCATGGAAAAATCCTAATTCAGACAGTGTTGAACCATTTTGCCATCAAACCCACCCTTCCAGGGTATGGGCCAGGCTGGTAGCCGCCACCTCCCAGTTGAGGCGGCTTTCAAACTCTTGGCGGGCAGATTGGGCCAATTGTTGATACTGTCTTTGGTTGAAAACCGCCTCAATATAGTCACAATAGTCAGAAATGGATTCAGAAATCGATGCTGTAGCGGTGAATCGTTGCCCATTTACGTCCTGACGGATGATGGTGGCGATTCCTCCCACATCTCGGGCGAGAACCGGAACCCCGAAGGCGTTGGCTTCGCAGAGAACATGGCCGTAACATTCGGCTTGGGCGGGAAGTAGGAGAAAGTGAGATTGGGCTAAGAGTTGGTCAAGAATTGCGGCGTCTTGGGGCTGTTGACGGTTGAGAAAGCCGGCACAATGGACAAAAGAGGGTGGGGAACTCGGCGGTTGGCTACCGACGAGGGTGAGTTCGGTGGGATACCCCCGTTGATTGAGATGTTGGGCGACAGCGAGGGCGATGTCTCCTCCTTTACGTTGCCAATCGACGCCGATAAAGAGTAGTTTACAGGGTGAGTTGGGCCGCGATCGCAGCCAATGGTCAACTTGACTGGAACTCGGGACGGTTGAGAGATTCGCCCCAAAGGGAATAACGTTAATGTTTTGTTGAGGAAGCTGATAGGTCTGTTGGGCAATATCGGCAGCCCATTGGGAGGCAAAAAAGAGACCTTGACAGCGATGAAAGGCTCGTTTATCCAGGTCATATAATTGGCGGCGACTGGTTGGGCAAAGATGTTGATAGCCGGGATAGAAGTCAATTAGGCCGGCGTAGGGGGTATCGGTCCAAAGGGCGGTGGGTTTGGAGGTGTTTAGATAGGCGATGAGGTTACTATCTGAGGTTAAGATGAGATCGGGGT
This sequence comes from Phormidium sp. SL48-SHIP, assembly GCA_004299065.1. GTDB lineage: Bacteria > Cyanobacteriota > Cyanobacteriia > Cyanobacteriales > Geitlerinemataceae > Sodalinema. The sequence continues at coordinate 6,642 of SIHH01000171.1, forward strand.
TGATGCGATCGCATTGGCGTTGCAGTTGTCGCCCATAGTCTCGGTTAAATTGAGGTTCTGTCCAGGAAAGATAGGTGTTTTGCCGAAGTTTATGATAGCGACGTTTGAGTTTGGGAAATAGGGCGGTCTGTTCCCGGTGTTTGTCGATATTATGGACAGAGATGACGCTGTGATGGTGGCTGAGGGCATCGAAGATGGATTTACATTTTTGTCCATGACCCAGTTTGTTGCGGGGCAGGGTTTTAGGATTAAATTCATTGAGGTTAAATTCAGTTAAATAGGCAATTTTCATGGCAAAATATAGGTCAATCAAGTGTTTTAAAATGGGTCTTCAGGGTTCATGGTGATAAGAAAAATTTATGGCAGATTATACCCCTTGCCGTAGGGGCGAAAAATTTTTCGCCCCTACAATTTGGTATCCCATGCAACAAATTACACCGTATATCCTGAAGACCCTTTAAAATTATTGTTTTTTCTGCGGATTTGCTATTCGTGATGTCCTGGTGTCATGGCTGAAGCCGTGACACAGACTCTGAGCGGCTCTGCCGCCTGCACTCGGGAGGCAGAGCCTCCCAAAGACCATGACTTGACTGGAGCCAAGTCACGAGGAATGGGGCAATTTCTTGTCGTTTTTATGCCAAAAATTTATAGCCTAAACTCTAAATTTTTGGCATTTTTCGTGGCTTTTTTTACAGAGTTTCGAGGATTTTGGTCAAGGAATGACAGGCGGTTTTCCAGTTGAGAGACATTTGATAGTTGTCATAGGCAGCTTGGGCGATAATCTTATACTGTACTGGATTTTTAAACGTATCTAAAATAAGCTGTCCATAGCGTTCAATAGGGCTATTTATAGGCAAACACCAGCCCGTTTTGGGGTCTTGAAGAATACTGGCAATCCCTCCAGTTTGATGCGTAATACAAGGAAGGGCAAATCCTTGGGCTTCGCAAAACACATGACCGTAACTTTCAGCTTGAACCGGGAGAATAAAGAAATGGGAATTTAAGAACAGTTCCTTGAGTTGCTGATATTGCTGAGAATTGTCTTTATCGAGATAGCCAACATAGCGAATTTGGGGATTTTTTTCCAAAATAGAATCAGGAACAATTCCCGCAACAGTTAACTGAGTGGGGATGCCATTTTGATTCAGCCAGTCGCTGACCGCGAGGGCGATATCTCCCCCTTTACGAGTCCAATCTACACCAACCCATAATAACTGACAAATATCTTGGGGGCGTTGTGCGATCGCCGCCTGAATTTCCGCCTCATTGGGCATCTCTTGCCAATTCGCCCCCCAAGGAATCACCGCAACTTTAGATGATGGAAGTTTATACGTTAAAATGGCGTGATTCGCCGCCCAATCGGAGGCATAAACAACCTTAGAACAGCGGTTAATTGCCTGTTTTTCAAATCTATAGATATTTTGGCGAGTCTCGCGACAAAGGTTACTCATATAGGGATAATAGTCCATTAACGCCGAGAGGGGGGCATCTGTCCACAACACCATTGGCGTTTTGGGGGCGAGAGTGGCGATGGGCAAACAATTCTCGGCAGCCAAAATCAAGTCATAGTCAATTGCATTGAGTTGGCTTTGAACTTGACGATTATAATCGCGCACAATTGCCGGTTCTGCCCAACGATAATAGTCTCGCTGTTGAACTTTATTATAAAATTCCCATTTTAGCTTGGTGATGAGCGATCGCGGCTTCGTTAAACCGCCCACATACTCGATAGTGAACCCCAATGTTTCCAGAGTTTGGGCGATGGCTAAGCCAGCTTGACATAAGCCTAACTGAGTGGACGGCCAACAGCGGCGATCGCGGACATCATAAATCGTCGTATAAGCCAGTTTCATCCTCGTTGTCAATCCTCTGATAACGGCTAAAAATGTTGGGTGTTCAGGATATCGGGTGTGAAGTGTTGCCGTGGATACCAAATGGTAGGGGAACCCACCCCTAGCCCCTCCCAGGAGGGGATTTTCGCCCCTACCGCAACGGACATCATCCGCCATAAATTTTC
>SIHH01000528.1 GCA_004299065.1 Phormidium sp. SL48-SHIP
CCTGAGCCGACACCTGAGCCGACTCCTGAGCCAACTCCCAAACCCATCCCCCCACCCCAACGGCTCGAAATTCCCTCAGGACAGACTGATGTACAAGTTCGCGGAACCGTCACCGCCGAGATTCCAGTACGCTATCTCGTCGACGTTGGCGATCGCCAAATCTTTGCCGTCGAACTCTTCGCCATGAACCCCGACGGTGACGATGTCGTTTTCACCGTTCGTCGTCCCAACGGTCAAATCATTCCCGGCGCTCGCAACGTTGTGTTTTGGAACTCTCGTGTCAGCCAAGGCGGGGATTATCTCATCGAAGTCTCCGCCCCCAACACCCGCCCCTACGAACTGAGCATCAACATTCGCGATTGAGCCAACCCCTCAGCCAAACAGTCCCCGGCTTGAGCCGGGGAGGGAGTTTGCCAGAGCTTCCTGAACACTATAGAATGGAAGATCGGACTTCTACCGGGGTCGACTCATCAGTCCTATGGCTAAAACCCGATGGCCAGAACGCCCCCAGCACCGAGTCTCAACTCACTTGCCCTACCATTAATCAACTAATCATCAAAGTATCATGAAGAAGCGCGTTAAACTCCTTCTGCAACAAGACGTTCGTAAGCTTGGCAAAGCAGGGGATCTCGTCGAAGTGGCTCCAGGCCACGCCAGAAACTATCTGATTCCCCAAAAAATGGCCATCCCGACCACACCGGGGGTTCTCAAACAGGTGGAACTGCGCAGACAGCAAGAACAAGAGCGTCTTGCACAGCTCAAACAAGAAGCCGAATCTCGCAAAACCGCCTTACAAACCATTGGTCGCTTTACCATCGAGAAACAAGTGGGTGAAGGGGAAGCCATTTTCGGAACCGTTACCGATCGCGACTTAGCCGCTGCGATCGAAGCCGCCACCAACCAAGAGGTCGATCGCCACGGCATCACCCTCCCCGAAATCAACAAAACTGGCTTCTACAAAGCTCACGTCAAGCTTCATCCCGAAGTGACCGCTGAAGTCGAAGTCCAAGTGGTTCCCTTGTAAGAAGAGGCAAGGGGGAAGGGGCAAGAGGCATAACCCACCCCTAACCCCTCCCAAGAGGGGATGGCAAGAGGCA
>SIHH01000172.1 GCA_004299065.1 Phormidium sp. SL48-SHIP
CAATATCTCTGATTCAGAACCCTCTGAAGTCAATATCTCTGAACCGTTATCGGTCGACTCTCAGCCACAAGATTCTGCCTCAAACGTTGACCAAATTGAGGGGTTAGACCCTTCAGTCAAAGAGGAGACCGGGGAAGACGATATCATGAGTCCGTCAGATTGGACACCCCCATCGGAGGAAGAAGATGAGCCGGATGAGACTCTTGAAGGAGAATTTTTAGATGAGTCTGATGAGTTAAAATCCGAGCAAAAATCCTCGAGTTTCTTGGGATCTAAACTGTTTAATTTTAAAGATAAAGACCCTCAAGAAGATGACTGGAGTGATCCACCCACTCCCCCTAAAGATTGGTGAAATCAGGTTAGGTTAACTTGTATAAAATACTCTGATGTTGCTAACAATTTAGAAGGAATTATGAGAAATTATCTGTCTCTGCGTAAGTTGATAAGGCCAATTTACCTAGGTTCGCTCTGGGTTTTACTCTAGGATGGCAGTCTCAAATATGACAATATATAAAGGGTTAGGGGATCTGTCGCTCTAACCTTGAGCGAATCTGGCAAACTAGATATTAGGACTCGATTAAACCATAACCAGAACATTGGTTAAAGACCGAGACACACCCCCACCCCCATGTCCAACACTGTCCCTGATCCCGGAGATATCCTCCATCAAATCGCGTGGAGTATTCGTAACTCCCAAGAACTGTCAGAAATCCTAAGTCGTAGTGTTGAGGGAATTCAAGAGTTTTTGGAAATCGATCGCGTCAAACTCTATCGGTTTGAGGCGGACGGAAGTGGTCTGGTCGTGGCCGAGGCCCGCCAGGGCGATCGCCTCCCCGCCTTAGTGGGATTACATTTTCCCGCCGAAGACATCCCCCCCACGGCCCGACAAACCTTTGCGCGAATTCGTCAATGTATCATTGCCGATATTGCCACAGCTCGCAAAACCCTATTCCCCCTCGATCCCAAACTTCCCCCCTACGAAGAGGTGGTCAGTGACTGTCATCTAGCCTATCTCAAAGCTATGGGGGTTCAAGCCACCCTAACACTGCCCCTGTTTGAACGGAATGGACTCTGGGGACTCGTCAGCATTCACCACAGCCAACCGCGCCATTTTTCCCGCTACGAGCAGCAAATCCTCCAGTTAGCGATCGATCAAATCGCGATCGCCATCACCCAGGCCCGCCTATTAGAGCAAACTCGGGAAACCAGCCGCTACGAACAAACCCTAGAGCGCATCACCGAACTCCTCGATGATCACCTACCCTGGAAGTCCCTACAACACCAGGTCCTTGAAGAAGCCGTTAACGCTCTCGACGCCAGTGGTGGTCGCTTATACCTTTGCTCCCAGCCGGAGGTGGAGGGGGTGGATTTATCGGTCATGGGAGATGGTGCTGTCGTTGAGCAGTTAGAAGACCATCCCCAATGGCAAGCGGGATTTATTGGTTATAACCCCTTAAGTTTAGACAGTTCTCCCCATCCCGAACCCATTGCCCTCAATGCCGAGGCTTGGAGCCAAAACCCCGCTTTGGGGTTTCTAAAGGACTTGCTTACCCCGACTCCGGTGCGATCGCTGTTAGTGATTCCTCTGCAATACCATCGCCAATGTGTCGGCTACCTCACCCTCTTTCGTCGCGGTCACGATACCGAGGTTTGGTGGGCCGGCAAATCCAATCCCGATGAGCGACAACAGCGGCCACGAGCCTCCTTTGAAGCCTGGCGAGAGGCCCACCGCGATCAAACCGATCCCTGGACCGAGGCCCAACGAAAACTGGCCCATCAACTGGGGGTCCACCTTTATATTGCCGTGGTGCAACATCGAGTCAGCGCCATGTTGCGCTATCAAGTCTCCCATGATCCCCTCACTCAACTGCCCAACCGCTTACTCTTCGATGAGCAGTTATCCCTCGCCTTAGTCGAATCACGGCAAAAGCAAACCTTTATGGCTGTGGGTTTCCTCGATATCGATCGCTTTAAAGCCGTCAACGACTCCTTTGGCCACCAAGTGGGCGATCGCCTTCTCAAAACGATAACCGAGCGCATCCTGACCTGTTTACAAGAGGGGGACTCCCTCGCTCGTTGGGGAGGCGATGAGTTAGTGTTCTTGCTCGGCGCCCAAAGCTGTCATAACGGAGTCATGGCGGTGGCCGAGTCGATCCTCAAACAACTGCGTTTGCCCTTTGAATGTGACGGCCGGGAGTTTTCCATTAGTGCCAGCTTAGGCTTAGCCTTAGCTCCCCAACATGGACGAGATAGCAATAGTTTGCTGCGCCACGCTGAAACCGCCCTCGATTGGGCTAAACAGCAGGGACGCAATACCATCGGGCTGTATAACCCCGATCTGCTCAGTAGCCGGGCCGATAACCTGGCCCTGGAACTTGATCTCGAACAAGCGATTCTCAATCAGGAGTTTTGTTTACATTACCAACCCCAAATCGATTTGGCCAGCGGCAAAATTGTCGCCGTTGAGGCCTTGATTCGTTGGCAACATCCTGAACGGGGCCGCATCTCCCCCGATCGCTTCATCCCCATCGCCGAAGAAACCGGAGCCATTCGCGCCATTGGGGAGTGGGTGCTGCGAACAGCCTGTCAGCAACATCGAGAGTGGGTTGATATGGGCTTTAAACCCCTGAAAATGGCGGTCAATCTCTCGGCCCGTCAGTTCCAACAACCGAATTTATTGCAAACCATTGTCGAGATTCTCGACGAGACTCAGATGAAGGCCGCCTATCTGGAACTCGAAATCACGGAAACGACGGCCGTTAAGGATGTTGAGTTGAGCATCTCGGTGTTGCAACGGTTGCGAGAGATGGGGGTGCAAATTGCCATGGATGACTTTGGTACGGGGTATTCCTGTTTGAGCTTTATTAAACAGTTTCCCCTCGATACGCTGAAAATTGACCGCTCCTTTGTCTGCGATCTGACTCAGGATTCGAGTGATGCGGCGATCGCCAAAACCATTGTCGCTCTAGGTCGAGGCCTGAATCTGATTGTTTTGGCCGAAGGCGTTGAAACCAATGAACAGGCTGAGTTCCTCAAGTCGATTCACTGTGATTTAGCTCAGGGCTATTTGTTTAGTCGCCCGGTTCCGGCGGCTGAGATTCCTGGGTTGTTGCGCCAATGGGCGGTGTTTCAGGGGATTGAAAAAGTGGCGGTTCTCAGTACCCGTCGCCATCCCTCTAGCCGCCACTCGAGTTTGTCCGAAACCGCTGAACGTCGGGCGTTCCTGCAACGGCGGATTCGTGATTTAGAACAGGCCAATTTAGGCTTACGCAGCGATCGCGATGAGCTTCAGCAGAGTTTGCGTCGCGTCAATCATCAGCTTCGTTGGGAAGAACACCTAACGAACCTCAGTCGAGCGATTTTGGGTAAACAACCTCTGTCGGTGGTCTTTCAACAAGCGGTGGTGGGGATTCGTCGCGAGTTGGGACTGTTGAGTGTGGTGGCCTATCGCTATGATGCTTATGGCAATACGATTCCTCTGGCCGAAGATGGGGGCGATCGTCATCATCGCGCGGCGATGGCTCCGGATTTATACTCTCTGGTGTCGAAACCTTCGCCGGATGTGTTGGCCTTATGTAATCTTGATTATGTTCATTTGAGTGCCGATGATGCGGTGGTTTTGGCCCAACAGCGGGTGAAGGCCTGTGTGTTGGTGCCGATTTATCAGCAAGGTCAGATTTGGGGGGCGATCGTCCTGCATCAAGCGGTGACGGCGCGTAATTGGCAGCCTAAGGAACTGGCTTGGTTGGAGAAAATCGCGAATTTACTGCTGTTGGTGGAGTTGCCTCGTTATCCTCATCGGGGGACGGTGTTTAGTTGCGATCGCCTCACGGGTTTAGGAGATCTTGACAGCTTCCAAGCTCGTCTTCGCTATGAATGGACACGCTTGTTAAATACGAACTTACCTCTGACCTTGATTCTGGCAGATGTTGATCAGTTCAGGGCCTACGGTGATGCTCACGGCCAGGAAACGGGCGATCGCGCCCTGAAAACTCTGGCCGAGGCCTGGCGCGATACCCTGACCCGTCGGGGGTCTTGTTTGATTCGTGGCCAACGTGATCAGTTTTTGATTCTTTTGCCTCATTTGGATAGTCATCAAGGACAGGCGATCGCGCAAATCCTACGTCAACAAGCACGACGCTTTATTTCGACTCAATTAACTCCTACCTCCTTGAGTGTCAGTTTTGGGATCGCTAGTGATCTTCCTAATCCCAATGTTGACCCCGATTCCCTCCTCGAAACCGCTGAAATTGCCGTTCGGGCCGCCAAAGCCTCTGGAGGAAATCGGGTCGTGATTGCACCGGATGTCCATTTGGATTCACTTTCAGGAGATTGGTCGCTCCTTTCGGATTTACAAAAGGGGGATGCTCGGGAGTAATCATCGGGCCGGGCCGAGGTTCAGTCGAGGCGGCTGATCGAGTGGGGGGGGCGATATTTGTTGATCGTTGAGTGACGGCCGTCATTCTCAAGCCCCTAGATTTTGCCTAAAATGAGGGTTAACGTGCTAGACAGGGATTATGGACTTTTTTCCTGATTGTCACAGAGTCCCCAGCCAACTTGAATTTCGACTCTAGTTCCGTTCTCCTCGCCCCCATTTTTGCATGAAGCTGTAATGAGTAGCCCTGAGCGTCCCTCGAAAGGCAATATCCTAATTGTCGACGACACCCCCGCCAACCTTGAATTACTCAACACGATTCTAACCCGTGCTGGGTATGAGGTCTGTGTCGCTGTTGATGGCTCAACGGGACTTGAGGGCGCGCGCTATGGTAAGCCCGATCTGGTCTTGCTTGATATCATGATGCCGGGAATGAATGGCTATGATGTCTGCCGTTGTCTTAAAGAAAATCGCGAAACCCGCGATATTCCGGTTATTTTTATTAGCGCCCTCGATGATGCTCTCGATAAAGTGAAGGCGTTTACGGTGGGGGGGACTGATTATATTTCGAAGCCGTTTCAGTTTAAGGAAGTGTTGGCCCGGGTTCGCAATCAGTTGACGATTCGCGATCTTCAGCAGCGACTCCGGGAACAGAATCAACGTTTACAACAAGAAATTGGCGATCGCGCTCTGGCGGAAGCTGAGGTGCGTCAGTTAAATGAGAAGCTCGAAGAGCGAGTGCAAAAACGGACGGCTGAGTTAGAGGCGGCCAACTCGCAACTCCAAAGGGAAATTCAGCAGCGTAAGCGGGTGCAGAAGCAGTTAATGTATATGGCTCTGCATGATGCTTTGACGGGGTTGCCGAATCGCGTCTTATTGATGGAAAAGTTGGAGGCGGCTCTCAAAGAAACTCAGAAGAATCACCAGTATCGCTTTGCGGTGTTGTTTATTGATTGCGATCGCTTTAAGGTGGTGAATGATTCTTTGGGACATTTAACCGGCGATCGCCTCCTCAGTCTTATTTCTGATCGCCTAGAACTCTGTTTGCGCCCTGTTGATACTCTATTTCGCTTAGGGGGCGATGAATTTACAATTCTCCTCAACCCCATTAACGGCATCGAAAATGCCATTGAAACCGCCGAAACCATCCAACAACAACTGACCGCACCCTTTCATGTTGATGGCCATGAAGTGTTTATTGGTGCCAGTATTGGCATTGTTTTAGGAACCGCTCAATATACCCAAGCAGAACATCTGTTGCGCGATGCGGATGCGGCGATGTATTGTGCGAAGGATTTAGGGAAAGGACGCTATCGGGTGTTTGACTCGGGAATGCACGATCGCGCCGTCAATTTTTTACAACTTGAAACCAACCTACGGCGAGCTTTAGAACGGGGTGAGTTTAAGGTTAATTATCAGCCAATTGTTGATCTGCAACGAGGGGGGATTGTTGGTTTCGAGGCTTTGTTACGTTGGCATCATCCAGAACGCGGTCAAATTTCTCCGGCTGAGTTTATTCCAGCGGCAGAGGAAACCGGTTTAATTGTTCCCATTGGTGAATGGGTATTGCGTCAATCTTGTACGTATCTTAGACGATGGCAATGTCAATATGATCATGCCAAAAATTTAACGGTTTCGGTTAATATCTCAGTTAAACAGTTTGCTCAAATTGATTTATTGAATCGGATTGATGATATCTTAAAGGATTCTCAACTGGATGGGCGTTTTTTGAAGTTGGAAATCACCGAAAGTACAATTGTTGGTAATTATGAGGTAGCTAAATCGATTTTAGAGGAGCTAAAAAATCGAAAAATTCAGTTAAGTATTGATGACTTTGGTACAGGTTATTCATCTCTAAGTCACCTGCATCGGTTACCTGTTGATATCCTCAAAATTGACCGTTCTTTTGTTGATCCAATTGATGAAGATAACGATGAGCGAGAAATTGTACAAGCTATTGTTACCCTGGCTCATAGCCTAAACATGAAAGTTATTGCTGAAGGGGTTGAAACGGCAATTCATGTTGAACAACTCCGCAATTTAGGCTGTGAGTATGGACAGGGTTATTATTTCTCAAGACCCTTAACCGCACAGGCGGCAACAGCCTTACTCGGAGAGGAACATCATTGGTAAGTCGTCGGCGGTAAGTCGTCGGCGACTAGACCTTAAAACTTAATCCTAAATACGTCCCAGAGGAGCCGCCTTTGATGGTCTTGGTGTGGTCCATAATCTCCGTTTCAGAGAATCTAGCCACGGCTCTAAGACCGCTAGAACTCTCGTCATTAGTAATTTCGCTTCCGATTTGAGATAAACTAGAACGGGTATGCTATTGATGGTAGTTTGTTAGGATTCATAACAATACAATGACGAAACATATTACAATTCTCGGAACCGGTGCTTGGGGAACCGCCTTGGGAAGACTGGCTGAATATGGAGACAATCATGTCCAGTTTTGGTCTCGTCGCGGTGATGTTACCCTAGACGATGCGATCGCCGATGCTGATGTTCTGCTATCAGCAATCTCCATGAAAGGGGTGGCTGAAACCGCCAGGAAAGTTCAGGAGATTGGCTTACCGGCGAACACGATTATTGTCACCGCCACCAAAGGCTTAGAACCCTCCACAACCCGCACCCCCTCGCAAATTTGGCAAGAAGCCTTTCCAGATCATCCGGTGGTGGTTCTGTCGGGGCCAAATCTCTCCAAGGAAATTGATAAGGAACTCCCCGCCGCCACCATCGCCGCCAGTCGAGATCTCAAGGCGGCTGAGACGATTCAAGAAGCCTATTCCTCGGATATTTTTCGGGTGTATACCAATACTGACCCGATTGGAACCGAACTTGGCGGAACTCTCAAAAACGTGATGGCGATCGCCTCTGGCGTTTGCGACGGGTTAGACTTAGGCATTAACGCCAAATCTGCCCTTTTGACACGAGCCTTGATTGAAATTGTCCGCGTCGGAACCAGTATGGGAGCTGAAGCCGAAACTTTCTGGGGATTAGCCGGATTAGGAGATTTGTTGGCCACCTGTAACAGTAGTCTCAGCCGTAATTATCGGGTGGGATTTGGTTTATCGCAACACAAAACTCTAGAACAAGTCCTAGAGGAAATTCAGAGTACCGCTGAGGGGGTCAATACCACCAATGTATTGATTGAATTAGCCAAGCGACAGGGCATTGAAGTGCCGATTTCCTATCAAGTGTATCGGTTGCTCAACAACCAAATCACGCCAGAGGAAGCGGTGGCGGCGTTGATGGAACGGGATCTCAAACCGGAGGTCATTAACCCCGAGGAAGCTTAAGGGAACACCGGATAACCCACCCCGCCCTCCGGGCACCCCTCCCAAGAGGGGAAAGATGTAGGGGCGAACCGCAAGTGGTACGCCCTTTCTTTCACCCCGAATTGTTGCAAACAGGTACCAGTTATTGTGATGTCAGGAAGCGAGGCATTGAGGAGAGGTTTAAGATGAGAGGTTTAAACGGTTTCGCAACCATGACGCTGTTGGCGATGACGGTTGCAGTGGCCGCTTGTGGCCCGACTCCCAGGGACCGGGAAATCGAGGCCTCTTCGGGGGAGTTGGCCCAGAGTTCACCGCAGGCGGCTAATCCGCAAACCCGGTTCGATCGCGCCCTGGAACGAACCGAAGTCCAAGACTGGCAGGGGGCGATCGCCGATCTCAAGGATGCCGCCGAAGGATTTGCCCAACAGGGTGATACGAGGCGTCAGGCGATGGCTGGGGCGATTGTACGCTATTTAGAGTGGTGGCTCGGTTGGACTGAAGGACAACGAGAGGGGGTGGACGGAGGCGTAATGCCCGATTGGCAGTCCTTTGGCCGCTGTTTAGAGGATGCCAGCGGTCAGATCTGTGGCTATGCTTTGCAGTTTGCCCAAAGTGAGGATGATCAGATCGAGGGGGTCCTCCTCTTGCAAAAACACTTAGAGGATGTACCGATTCCAGGTGGGGGGACTTATCCGGTGTTTGCGATCGTGGATGCTGAGGCGGTCTATCCTCCTTTAGCAGCGGGAGAGTCTTGGACGCCGACCTGTGAACGATTGGAGGGGGAGGGTTTTCCTGGGATGATGGCGATCGTCACCAGTGGCGGTTATGAGGATTCTGAGTATTATCCTGAGGTTCGCGAAGTCTGGTGGGCGAATGTGGAGGAGGAATCGTTGCAATTTGAGAGGTCGGGGGATGCTGTCCGTTGTTTTAATCCCTGTCCTGGGGGCTGTTAGGCGAATTCAGAAACCG
>SIHH01000173.1 GCA_004299065.1 Phormidium sp. SL48-SHIP
AGCTGAACGATATATCAAAACCCCCCAGTCCGGCGAAAGGAGGCCAAGACTGGGGGGTGATGAAACCTTTAAACATCTGTTGAGCGGAACCTGGGGGGACTCAATCGATGTTCCATTGAGGGTCAGGAATTAGCTGTCGCGACGACGACGTAGGCTGGCGAATCCACCGGCCATGGCGGCTAAGCCAAAGACGACAGAAGGCTCGGGGACACCGGCGCTAGCACGTTTAGCTTGTGCCGAGAGAACCATGTCTTGGAAGTCACGGTCGTTGTTATTACCGCGATCGTCAATCCCTAAGGCGAGGGAGCCGGCGAGGGGATTACCACTGACGAAATCTTCAGGATTCGGGAAGGCTTGATGCTCGTTCGCGTCTTCGCCATCGAAGGCACCGTGAGAACCAAACAGGAACTGCTGGGTATTCTCACCATTGAAGAGGTTGAGGCTATCAGTTGAGAAAACGGTATTGTTGAACCTTCCAGCGACATCGTCGCTACCCGTTCGATACCAACTGCTTAGCCCTAAGGCATATTCTACATTGGCTTTGAAAAGGAAAGAGGCGGTACAGTTAGCGACAGTGCTACCGTCTTCACCGCAGGTCCCTTTCCAATCACTACTACTATCGACATCAGCGGCCCACTTTTCGGTGAAAAGCTCTTGAGCCAGAGTGGTGGTGGTTCCATCGACTTCGTAGATGCCTAGGCTAGAGACGTAGGCGCCAAAGGTGTTGCCAAAGTCGAAGGTCACTTCGGTGTCTTCGGTAAAGAGCAGCCCGTCGGTTCCGAATTTTTCACCCGAATTCATACTGAATGCTGCTGCTGGTGCTGCCAACGCACCAAGGGCGAGTGAGGCACTGAGTATGGGGGCTGTATAGGTGAGTGCTGTTCGTAGTTGCATGAGAGAGTCCTCCAGGTTGGATACTTTAAATATTAGGGATGTTTGGGTCGTTGTGCCGCGATCGGAATAGAGACTTTGCTGTGTTTTCGATCACATTCATTGCCAGAACGCCGGGATTCTTTAGACGATGCACTTAGAATAATTCAGTTCCCTGATTAAAGTTAGAATTAACTGGAAAACTGACGGGAGCTCTGTAGACTTGAACACAGCCAAAAGTTGTCTGGGAGCTTTCCCTGAGAACCGGAAACCCCCATGTCGTGGGGAAATTCAGATTCCTAATTACTATATTAACGAGGATACGGAGGTTGTCTGCAAGGATTCAATAAACTTTATGTGAAGCTTGTGTAAAATACCTACGAAATTGCTGGTAAACACGTATTTAGTTCGTTGCAATAGTTGTGTTGTACGTGTTTACGCGCAAGTATGTTAAACCCCTTCAAAAGTAGGGTGTAATTGCTGATTATGATGAGGTTTTAGTAAGAAACCTCAGTGTATTTACTGAGGTTCGGTCTAGGATGCGTCGTGGATTAGTGCTGTTCGAGGTTCTGAATCGCTTTAATGGCGTCTTCGAGGGCGATCGCCACCTGAGTCCAATGACTTCCGCCCTGGCAAAAGACTACGTAGGGATCACGCAGAGGACCATCGGCGGAGAATTCTGAGGTACTCCCATCAATAAAGGTTCCCCCTGCCATGACTAGGGGCGTCTCATAACCGGGCATTTCAGCGGGAATGGGGTCGAGATAGGAATCGATGGGAGAGTTGCGTTGGATGGCGCGACAGAAGGCGATGAGTTTTTCAGGACTGCGGAGGGCGATCGCCTGAATAATGTCCCGACGAGGCTCATCGGGTAGGGGTTTGACCGAATAGCCCAAGTCATGAAAGGCTTGCGACAGTAAATAGGTTCCTTTCAGAGCTTCACCGACCATCTGAGGAGCCAGGTAAAATCCTTGATAGAGAAGACGGTTCTGCTCAAAGGTGGCTCCGCCTTCACAGCCAATTCCGGGGGACGTTAGACGACAGGCCGCCTGTTCGACCAATTCTGCCCGTCCGGCTACATACCCCCCCGCCGTGACGAGGGTTCCTCCCGGATTTTTAATTAAAGAGCCGGCCATTAAGTCGGCGCCAACGGCTGTCGGTTCACGGGTTTCGACAAATTCCCCATAGCAGTTATCGACAAAACAGACCGTCTGAGGGTTTTGCTGTTTAACCCACTTAATGATTTTTTCGATATCATCAAGAGACAGGCTATCACGCCAGGCATATCCACAGGAGCGTTGGATTAACACCAAACGTGTTTCTGGCCTTATGGCTGTGGCCAATCCGTTCCAGTCTATGGTTCCATCGTCCGTAAGAGGCAAGACCCGATACTTTACTCCCCACTCCGCCAACGATCCTTGACCCGAGCCGCGAACCCCAATCACTTCCTCAAGTGTGTCATAGGGCGCTCCGGCGATCGCAAGCATCTCGTCCCCAGGTCGCAAAACACCATACAAGGCGCAGGCGATCGCATGAGTCCCCGAAACCATCTGCACTCTCACCAAAGCCGCTTCGGCCCCCATCACTTCAGCAAAGACACGATCAAACGTGTCGCGGCCGAGGTCGTCATGTCCATATCCCGATACACTCGCAAAATGTCGCACACCAACGCGATGATTTTGGTAGGCTGTTAAGACCCGTCGCAGATTCTTCTCGACGCGATCATCTATAGCCGCAAAGGAGTCGTCGAGGCTTCTCCGTAGCTTTGTTAAATCAATCTTAAGATTCATGAGTTTAGAGCCAGATTAGAGTACAGGAGACACAAGGAAATCTAGTTTAGCTCTTTGTACCGATATTCTGATACAATCCAACAGGTCGTCCTGAAAATGGAACAAACATTACGAGGTTAATGCATGACAGTTGCAACACCCCAAAAACTTTCACTGAATTGGTTTGCAGTCATCTGGATTGCCACCATTCACTTGTTAGCGTGCTTAGCGTTTTTCCCGAGTACCTTTACCTGGGCTGGCGTTGGTGTAGCCCTATTTTTACACTGGGTCACAGGGGCCTTGGGCGTCACCATGGGATGGCATCGTCTCATCAGCCACCGCAGTTATGAAGTCCCCAAATGGCTCGAACATTTCCTAATGTTCTGTGGAACCCTCTCATGTCAAGCGGGTCCCTTGGACTGGGTTGGTATGCACCGCATTCATCATAAATACTCTGATACCCCTGCCGATCCTCACGATTCCAATAAGGGCTTTTGGTGGAGTCATGTTGGCTGGATGTTCTTCGAGATTCCCGCCAAGGAAGAAGCCTCCAAAATGATCAAGGATATTGAAGACGATCCCGTCTATCAATTTTGCCAAAAATTCTTTATTCCGATTCAAGTTGTCCTTGGAGTCATCCTGTATTTCTTGGGCGATTACTTGGTTGGAAATGGAATTTCCTTTGTCGTTTGGGGTGTCTTTGTCCGCATGGTTGCGATGTTCCACTGCACCTGGTTTGTCAACAGCGCCACCCACAAGTTTGGCTATCGCACCTACGAATCCGGTGATGATTCCCGTAACTGCTGGTGGGTTGCCCTCGTCACCTATGGCGAAGGTTGGCACAACAATCATCATGCCTTCCAGTACTCAGCTCGTCATGGGTTGAAATGGTGGGAAATTGATGTCACCTGGATGATGATTAGTGCCTTAAAAGCAGTTGGCTTGGCTAAGAAAGTCAAAATGCCTCCCAAAAATCCACGGACGGTTTCGAGTTGACCTATCTTAGAACCCTCTGAGCTGTTTCACGCTCTAATAACCCGGCTTTCTAGCAAAACCGGGTTTTTTGTGGTCTTAGTGCCAAGATTGACTGGGTTTCTTGACCTTCGTGCTAAGAATGATGCCAATAATTTCAAGACAGGGGTTGCTTTGTCGGATGATTAGGGCTACAATGGAGGGATATGAGGGCATGTAGCTCAGTAGGATAGAGCATCAGATTCCGGTTCTGAGGGTCGGGGGTTCGAATCCCTCCATGCTCGTTGCCATGAAAGCCGCTTAGGAACAAATGTCCTAAGCGGCTTTTGTGATCCTGACTTGAAGCCACAGCCGTCAAAGATTGCCTGATAGGATACTCTACGTTGGGAGAGAATCCCCCAATTGCCAGTTGCCTTTAACTTTAACGAAAACGGGTTAAAGCCACCCGATAGCGTTGCTTCTTGGTGATGGAGACGTCCCCCACTTGCAAGCGTCCTTTGCCACGAATAGCAATTAAATCACCGGAACTGACGTTATAACTCGGCTGGGTGATGTCTTTCCAGTTGACGCGGACATCGCCACCGCTAATCAGGCCCGCCATTTTACTGCGAGACATCCCAAACCCCGCTGAGGCGATCGCATCTAACCGCAGGGAGGCTTCAACGGTGGTCATTTGCTTGGTCTTCGGCGGCTGCACCCGTAACTCATTTAACTCAATGGCCCGAGTTTTCACAGGAACCGATCGCACCTGCGTTAAATTCATCTCCAGGAACTCCACCAACTCCGGAACCACCAGCACCTGAGCGCCTCGTTCCCCGAGAACCAAAATATCGCCAGTTTTCTCCCGCACCAGTCCCGTTCCCAACATTGACCCCAAAAAGTCGGGATGGCTGGCGGTATCAAAGAGGAAGTTTCCCGCCACCTCCAGGGCCGCCACCTCAACCTGAGAGGGGTCGAGAGGTAAATCCGAGCGGGCGATCGCCAACCGCTGCCGTTCGGCTTGAGGGTAACCCCCCCAGGCAACCATTTGTAGCTCTGTTAGCTTCTCAAACAGCCCCTGCGCCTCGAATAACTCCGGCGGCGACAGAAAATCCGTTTGACTGATTTCCCAGGTGCGCAGAGCCTCCTCGGCGCGGTCTAAGATTTTGGTTAAGGTCTCGCGGTGTTCAACGGCTTTGAGGAGTTCATCTTTGGGCAGCATAGAGAGTTAATATCAATCGTGAATTTGGAGAAATCGCCGGATTGTCCGGTGTTTAGCGGCGTTTAGCGGCTGCTTTGCAGGGTTTGCAGACTCAGGGGACGAGCGCGGCGGACGATGGGAAGCACATCGGCGAGTTGGAAGCGAGATCCTTCGATAACCAGGAGATATTCGCCCCGCTCCAGGCGATCGCGATAGGTTCGCGAGTCGCCAAAGCCCAACACCGCCCCTAACCCTCCACTGGCCAAAAGCGCCCCTAAACTGCCACTAATGGCTCCCAGGAAGCCGCCAATCACCTGATTTCCCGTGACACCGGCCCAGGGAAAGGTTTGTAACCCGGTAATAGCGTTAAAGGTAACGCCGCCAAAAAAGCCAAAGGGAATCAACCAGGTCATCATGCGGAAGGCTCGCTGCTTGGCGTTTTCATTGGGATCTTCGAGATCAAAATCCTGCTCGGTTTGATACCCAGTCCCGAAAATTCTTAGGTTTTTCTGAGGAAACCCCGCTTTTTCCAGGTCGGTGTAGACAGTTTCAGCTTGAATGCGATCGCCAACAACGGCAACTAAATACTCCATGAGTGTTCAACTCTGTCAGTCCAAGTATGGGGTCTATACTCTAGCGTACCAGGTTCTCCGAGGGCGATCGCCGGGAGTCCCCAGACAAAAAACAAGCGGTTGCAGCAGGAGTCCCGGCAGAGAACCCTGTTGCAACCGCTCTAATCCAAGCAAAATCAAGACAACGAAAACAAGACCTAGAGGTAGAATCATCTACCTCTATCCAATCGTCAACCCGTTGACCTTAATAGGTTTCAACGTGCCAGCGATGATCTTTCTTGAGTTGCTTGCGGTAATCATCCCAGTCAACCCCTTGTTTCGAGGCGGCCGAGGCCATGCCTTCATCAATACCGCCTTCCATGCCTTTGAGACCACAGATGTAGGTATGAGTATTCGGCTGTTGAACCAAATCCCAAACTTTCTCGGCATTCTCTTGAATCCGGTGTTGCAGATACATTTTGCCACCTTCGGCGTTTTTCTGCTCCCGGCTAATGGCGTAGGTCAACTCGAAGTGGTCGGGATACTCAGCCTGCAATTGTTCGAGTTCCTCTTTGTAGAGGATGTTGGCGGTGTAGGGAATCCCGAAGATTAACCAGGCTTTACCTTTGAATTTGTAATCTTCGTGATGTTCCTTAAACATACGCCAGAGGAAGGCCCGGAACGGGGCAATCCCAGTTCCCGTCGCCATCATGATGATGTTGGCATTCTCGTCGTCCGGCAGCAGCATATCCTTGCCGACGGGGCCAGTGATACTGACATCATCGCCCTCGTTCAAGTCGCAGAGGAACTTCGAACAGACCCCGT
Organism: Phormidium sp. SL48-SHIP; assembly: GCA_004299065.1. GTDB lineage: Bacteria > Cyanobacteriota > Cyanobacteriia > Cyanobacteriales > Geitlerinemataceae > Sodalinema. The sequence goes on from SIHH01000173.1 coordinate 6,168, forward strand.
ACACGGTTTCGCCGGTTTCAGGATGCTGATATTCCAGTTCCCGCACACAGAGAGAGACGGTTTTGTCATCCTCATCATCTCCATGACGAGTCGAGGCGATGGAGTACAGACGTAGCTTTTGGGGTTTCCCTTTCTCGTCTTTTCCGGGGGGGATGATGCCGATGCTTTGGCCTTCGAGGTACTCGAGATCACCACCTGAGATGTCAAATTTAAGATGTTGAACTCGTCCCGAACCCCCTTCGCGGACCAGTCCCTCGTTGCTTAGGCACTTTCCGACGAATGGGTTTTTCGGGCGGTAAATGTTGACGGGAACTTTCTTTTTTGCGGAGGATTTAGCCGAGGTTTTCCCTTTGGCTTCTCCCTTGGTTTCCGGTTTGGCTTGAGTCATGGGTTTGCTCGCTTCTGCGGGTTTGGACTCCTGGGTGCTAGACCCATTGGCAGAGGCGGCTTGGTTATTCCAGTCTTCACCGGTGAGGGGGCGGATGTTGACGATTTTGCCACCGAGGCGAGTGATGCGCTGCATCTCCTCGTTCATGCGGTTGTAGGGGACGGTCATGGTTTGTGTCCCACTGCGGCGAATCGGAGCATCTTGAGCGTTGCCATCTTGGCCTAAGCCTTCGACTTCGTAGACAAAGAGGCGATTTCCGGCAACGGTGTTATTCCCACCCGAGGCGTTTGGATTGTACATGAGTGACTTATTATCAGAACCCTAGTTAACAAGTTGCCGTTGTCACGCTCCTGCATCGTCTTGCTGTACCGTTGATCGGCCGGCGAGGGTGAGGCAGGCAATTAGGTGACAACAGCTACAATCCTCTATTCTAAAGGGTTTCGCCCGAATAACCAAACCAACCTTCAGAATAGACTTTAGCCAATGTCTGCGGGTACAACTGTGATTCTGGTATCATTTTGCTAGGTTTTTTGGATTTTTAGGCTCAAGCCGTCGCATTGATGCCCCAGTTTGAGAGGGATCAGGCGATTTTGGTTTGGGTGGGGGATTGACGGGATGGATGTGAATTTGAGTTGGTGGACGACCAGTCATTGGCGAATGCTAGGGCTGTTGCTGGGGTTTGCGATCGCTCACAGCGGTTTGGCGGCCCTGCGGCCCTGGGGAGAGTCTAAGATTGGGGCGCGACTCTATCGGGTGCTGTTTGCCCTGGTGAGTTTGCCCTCGGCGGTGATCTTGGTTGCCTACTTTTTTAGCCATCGCTATGATGGGGCGCAGCTGTGGATGGTTCAGGGGGTTGAGGGGGTTAAACCCCTGGTTTGGATACTCTCGTTTGTCTCGTTCCTCTTTCTTTATCCGGCGACGTTTAATTTGGTGGAAGTGGCCGCTATTGCCAAACCCCAGGTTCATCTCTATGAGACGGGGATCATTCGCATTAGTCGCCATCCCCAGATGGTGGGCCAGGTGATCTGGTGTGTGGCCCATACTCTCTGGATTGGCACCAGTTTTGCGGTCGTGACGTCCCTGGGCTTGATTGCTCATCATCTGTTTGCTGTGTGGCATGGCGATCGCCGCTTAGCCGCTCGCTATGGGGAATCCTTTGAAACCCTGAGATCGCGAACCTCGGTGATTCCCTTTTTGGCGATCGCCCAAGGAGAGCAAACCCTGGTCTGGCAGGAGTTCCTTCGCCCGGCGTATTTGGGGGTGATCGTCTTTGTCTTGGGATTTTGGTGGGCTCATCCCTGGTTAATGCGTGTCACGGGGAACATACCCTGGTAGCATGATCCCAGAGCAATATAAAGAAGTTAATAAATCTCAATTATGTCGTTGTCCGTTAGCGAGCAGCGTTTCAAGGAAGAAGTTTTACAATCTGAGATTCCGGTCTTAGTGAACTTCTGGGCTCCTTGGTGCGGCGTGTGTCATCTCATTCACCCCCAGTTGACACAGTTTCGTCGCGAGTATGGCGATCGCATCAAGATTGTTGATGTTAACGCCGATGAGAGTTTACGTCTAGCCAGTACCTACCGTTTAGCCACTCTACCCACGCTCCTGTTGTTTGATGGCGATCGCATCGTCGAGCGCATTGAGGGCTTCCAGGGTCGCGATAGCTTGCGATCGCAATTGTTACAGATGGTTGAACAATACGCGGGCGATCGCTCCCTCGCTCTGCCATCCTAGAGATTGGCGAATCTGCCCCCGTTAAACATCAGCCAACCGGCCGGTTCGCTGGCCGTCACCTCCCGTCGAGATGGCCACTGAGGAGATCTCGACGGATGTTTGTCACGGATGCCTGTTGCTGTCGGCCTCAACCGCCTCCGTTGGCTCCCCAAGGGCTGTTTTTTAGCGAATTCCGAGGGAATTCTTGGCTGAACCGTAGCGACTCTTGGAGAGCGATCGCCTCATCTGACTCCCCAACCCTGAAAAAAAAATTTCAACAACCCACCAGAGTTTGACGTTTTCGTTCGATGCGTGTGTCACAATAGGAGCGTCATTTTGTCTGAATGT